>CAYTDU010000382.1:0-5607 GCA_964436395.1 uncultured Gemmatimonadaceae bacterium
ATATCACCCACATCGTCTATGTAGACCCCTCGATGTACGGTGCGCTCGAGACTCGTGCTGAACTCGTTGCAGTGGGACGCGCCATCGGAAAGCTGAACAAGCTCCTGCCGAAACGTCAGTTCGTACTCATGGGCCCCGGTCGTTGGGGAAGCAGGGGTGACATAAAACTAGGAGTGAACGTCACCTACTCCGACATCAACAATACGGCACTGTTGATAGAAGTTGCGCGGAAGAAGGGAGCTTACCTCCCCGAACTCTCATTCGGCACTCATTTCTTCCTGGATCTCATTGAAGCGGAAATCCGCTATTTACCTCTCTATCCTGACGACCCTGGTGCGGTACTCAACGAAGAATTCCTCACGAAGTCGCCGAACCTCCTGCCCGAGGTGCTTCCCGAGTACGTGGACTTATCTGACACTGTCAGGCTGATCGATGTCCCAGGTGTCACCAATGGACTCGTGCTGCAGGTACTCATGAATGGAGAGCGTGAAGAAGCAGTTGGAATGCTTGCTCCCATAGACACGTTCGAACCCAGCCAAACCGAGGCGCCCCTGCCCGAGCTCCACCACGCAGATGATTTCTGGTCGTGGCGTCTGCAGATGGCTGAGAGCATCGCGGCCCAGATCGAGCCCGAACGCTTCGGCGTGCATGCGTTTTACGTATTTGGAAGTACAAAGAACGCGACGGCAGGACCGTGCAGCGATATCGACCTGCTGGTCCATTTTCGCGGAACTGAGGAGCAGCGGGAGGCTCTACTCCTCTGGGCTGAAGGGTGGAGCCGGTGTCTAGACGAAATAAACTACCTAAAGACCGGCATGAGAACTGGAGGGCTTCTCGATATCCACGTAGTCACCGATGAAGACATCGCGAATAGGACGAGCTATGCTGTGAAGATCGGGGCTGTAACCGATGCTGCGCGTCCTCTACCCGTGGGAGCGTGGAAACCCTAGCCTTTCAAATCAGCTCCCTCGTCGCACCAGCCAGATCTTCGAGATCGAAACGAACCAACGCAAGTTCAGGACCTTCGTGCGCTGCGTTGAAAGCGTGCGTTGCGCCGATTCGCGTCCGCCATTCACCTGTCAGACGCGCTGATTCGTGAACGTGTCCATGCAACGTCAGCAGAGGCTGCCGCTCCTCGATAAAACGCTGAACGGCGATGCTCCCCACGTGAAGGTCTAGCGGAACATGATCGACCATCTTACCGTCGAGCGCGGCGCGATCGAGAGATGTGTTGTAAGGGGGCGTGTGAAAGAGGATTACCGCTTTCTCCAAGTTTGATTCGGCAGTTAGGTTGTCAACGTCCTTTTGTATTGTAGACCACTGCAGGTCATCGCCTACTGGCATTGAAAGTGCTCCCTCATCTGGAGCGACACACCCTGGATCCACGTACCTGGAGACGTCGTAGCGTTCCCAATCCTTCAGCAGGAAAGGCGTAGGTGGAACGTACGCATAACCGAAGACCGTGTAATCACCCAACTCCGCTCTCGTGCCGTGTACATAATCCCACAATCTCTGCTCGGCTGCGCGAAGGACCGCAGCCTCCTCGATACGCGGATCATCGTTCCCCAGAATCACGAAGATTGCTGGGTAATCGTCTTCGAGACGCGTCCTCAAATCGGTCAGACGCGGTACGAGGTAGGCATCTATGAAATCTCGGTAGGACGGATTGGTACGCCACAGGGATGCGACCCCTGACGGGAGGATGTCCCCACCAATAAACACCGCCGAGGGGCGCTCGGTACACATCACATCGAATAGCTTCTCGAACCGATCGCGATGTCCGTGAAGATCAGACACAAAAAGGCAGGAGGTCAATGCATGTCCTTATCGCTCAGTGGATCCATCAGAGGTCCAATGAACGCTATAATCTCCCATCCGAGTGGGCAACAGGAACTGTGACCGTATGTGGCCGATCCTTGTTCAATAAGTTGACTCTGCCGTCCAGTCGAGGGTTGTGGGCACTGCGCCGGTTATGCGCACCATGCCCGAGCCGAAGAACCGAATCGCAGCCCCGACTTCACGAACGAGCTTGAGAACCGGAAGGTTGTCAAAGCATGCAAAAGCGAGGAAACGTTTGACCCCCATGGACCTCGCAGTTTCCGCGAGTCTCACCAGCAACAATGTGCCCAAGCCACGGCCTTGAAAAGAGTCCGCTACCGTTACGGCCACTTCAGCGGCTTCAGGATCTTCGTCGTCCCTGATGTACCGGGCAACGCCAACGGCAACCTCCTGCCCCGCACTACGATCGATTGCCACCAAGGCAACGTGATTCTGGTTGTCCACCTCCGTGAGATACTCTAGCTGCTCTTTGGGAAGCTCCAGTACTACCATGGCAAAACGCTGGTACCTCGAGCGGTTGGACAACCCGGCCATCATGCTTTGGAGAAGTGATTTGTCATCCGGTCGAACACGCCTGACAAGGACTCGTGTTCCGTCCCTCAGACTCAGCGCCTCGGTCTCTTCTGCCGGATCGGATTCGGTTGATTGATCCATTGTTCCCTCCCGAGAGCCATACATACAACTCTCCCTGGCTACCGAGGCCTGCCTCGGTACCCCAGAGAGCCAACGTCATAATTCATTCTAAGAGCACATATTTGGCAGGATAATCCGGAGTTACACGTACCGGACTACGGTCACCGCGTAGGGAGAAAAGAAGGGATTATGAAGAGTTGCCGCCGGCTGAGTCACTCGCGGGCGCGCACCACCAGCTGCACGAGTTGCGCTACTGAATCCGCGGCCATTTTGCTCATCACACGTGCGCGGTGTATTTCGACTGTGCGCTGGCTCAAACCCAGATCTATGGCGATCACTTTGTTCGCCTTCCCATCCACCACCATGTCCATGACCTCGCGCTCACGCGGTGTCAGCGACGCTATACGTTCATTGATTTGGCCGCGGTCTCGGAGCATTTTTCGGGTTTTCTCGTTCTCTGCGAAGGCCTCTTGGATCTTGTCGATGAGTTCCTGATCGCGAAACGGTTTTTGAACGAAATCCAAGGCTCCGGCTTTCACAGCTTCCACAGCCATCGGAACGTCACCGTGAGCAGTGACGAAGATGATCGGCAGCGTACACCCCATAGAGACGAGGCGCTCCTGCAACTCGAGGCCGCTCATTCCCGGCATACGAACATCCAGAACGATGCAGCCGGGTCTGTTAGGATCGGATTTCTCCAGAAAATCATCTCCAGAAGGGAACGTCTCCGCATCGACGCCAATCGAACGAAGCAGTATTTTCACTGACTCGCGCACGCCTTGATCGTCGTCAACGACAAACACTACGGGTTTTGCTTCAGCCATCATCTTCCTCCGGTACAATTGGCACTGTCACAAAGAAAGTGGTGCCACCACCTTGATTCCTAGAAAACCACATCTCACCACCATGGGATTTGACAATCGACAGACTCACTGACAACCCCATTCCCATTCCTTCCTCTTTTGTCGTGAAGAACGGTTGGAAGAGCTCCTCCTCGCAATCGGCGGGTAGGCCGGCACCGAAGTCAGTTACGCTAATCTGGACCATAGACGAATCGTTGAGTTCGGTTCGCACTATGATGCGGCGGTTATCTACGTCAGTCTCTACCATGGCGTCTACGGCGTTGCGAATGAGATTCAGCACAACTTGTTGGAGCTGAATCCCGTCTGCGAGCACCGCCGGCAATGACTCAGACAGCATCATTTCGAGGCTCACATCGTGCAATCGTGTATCTACCGATGCAAGGTACTCCAGGTCTTGAATCATTTCGTTGACGTCGCACTCCATGAGCCTGGTGTCATGCTTTCTCGCGAGGTTCTTCAAACGGTGGATTATTCCGCCCGCACGCAGGGCCTCATCAGTGACCCTGCCCAGAATCTCCAGTATCTCATTCCTGTCACCAACGTTGTTCTCGAGCATTCGCCTGCAAGCTTGCGAGTACGCGGCGATCGCGGTGAGCGGTTGGTTCACCTCATGAGCGATACTGCTTGCCATTTCGCCCAACGTGCTTACGCGTGTGAGGTGGGTCAACCGACCCCGGAGTTCCTGCTCACGCTGTTGCAGCAACTGATCTGCCTGCAGGCGTTCGACGATGTGCCCAGTCCTCTGGGCTACAGCGTTCAGTAACCTCCGTTCCTCAGCGAGAAACGGCCCTTCGAAACGGGCTGGCATTTCCGCCAAATAACCCACTTCCACCACACCCACGAGATCCTCGTGAACTCGCAACTCGGCTTCCTGCTTCCATCGACAGTCAGCGTAGTTTTCCGTCTTGTACTCCGATCCTGCCAACACAATCCTCGCACAAGTAGCCTTGGGGTGCTCCCAAGTTTCCGCCAGGAGTTCTACTATGTTCTGTAGAATGGCATCGAGCGACCCACCACTGCGCTCAACGATCTCCGAAATTCCGTAGAGGCAGTCGAGCTCCTTGATGCGTTCTTCGAGCGCGCCCCTCAGCTCGATGGAATCCCGCTCATCATGACTGGCGTTGAGCATCTTTCAACTCCGCACCAAAGCTTGTCGTCCGGCCTGATATGCCTGCCAATGCCGAATTTTGGAACATACGGGATAATGACACCCCCACCCCATTTTTTGAAGCGGTACTGATGTTTGTAGGTACAAGCCACGATTTACGGTTGCACAACGTAGCCCAAGTATTCTCGATGTAGCACGCGGAAAATCCATCTCTAGACAAGACGCCCTGGACTGGTAGTATAGCGAAGTAGTTATGGACCAATTGCACCGAGACCAACCAGAAGTCAATGCCACACGAGAGGCGGTTTCCGCCACTCTGTATGTGGTGGATGGCGACCGTGCAGCCCTGAACGACATCAGGTCCCTGGTCCAAAAGCTGGGAGTCGCCGTCAGTTGCCACGGTTCGGCTGAGGAATTCCTCAACGCTGCGGACTTCGCCAAGCCTGGGTGTCTGATAGCAGAAGTACATCTCCCCGGGATCAGCGGCATCGATCTGCAGGAAGCACTTCGCAGTCGAGGCGTCGACTATCCAGTAATCGTTCTTGCATCCCAGGCCGACGTCAAAATGGCAGTACGTGCAATGGCGCTCGGAGCATTCGACTTCATTGAGAAGCCATTCGTGAGTCGTCGGTTGTTAGCCTGTGTCAAGCAAGCGTTGAGCTCGGCAGCCTAAGCTCGCTGCGAGAATACCTGTAAACTCTGCAACAATATCCATACGTAGAAACACCTATATTAATAGGCCGATCTGCGAATTCCATGTAAACTCCACATCTCGTAGGATGTTTTCAGCCAACTGAAATGCGTTGGCACAAACCATGGTCAGCACAGCGGGAGCTGGCGTCTGCGGCAGCTCCTCCCGAAAACAGATTGTTCGCATCCTCTCGTCGAGCGATGAGGGCATTGAATCTGTTGCGCGGGGAATCGACACCAACACCTGTGGGTAACCAGGCCTTGAGGTGAGTATGAGTTCAGAAACCGAAGGTGCGGTCATGGACCGCATAGATACTGCTGAAGACAAGGCTGCCAAAGCCAAAGAGGTCACTGAGAAAAAAAGGCTGCCGGCAGACACACAGCCGAAATACAGTTTCTACGTTGAGCCGTTCAAGCTGGAAGAAAGGCCGCGGCGATTCTTGGAGGCGTTCGCTGCGATACTAAAACACACCA
>CAYTDU010000383.1:0-5591 GCA_964436395.1 uncultured Gemmatimonadaceae bacterium
GTCAAGGTAATAAACACCAATTGATGACGACGGCACTCCATTCCTTAGAGGGACGATCGCGCAGCACGCGGTGGATCGTGGCAAGCGCCAGGAACCCGTCTCTACAAATCACCTCCTCCATGTAGGGTAGGAATCCCACCCTGGATTAGTCGTCAGGCGGACGACATCTCCGGTCGCCACCTCGACGGCGGCAATGTCATCGTTGTCGCCATAGGTCGTCTGGTATGCGACTCTCGTTCCGTCCGGGGACCAGCACGCGAAGATGTCATTTGCCGCATTCGCAACCAGAACGCGCACATCGCTGCCGTCCGCATTCATGAGATAGATATCCTCACTCGGTCCAGCCCCAGTGGTAAACGCAATGTTGTTGCCATCGGGAGACCACTCGGCAAACAGGTCTGGCACATCATTGTCGGTCAGGCGAACCACCCCACTGCCATCTGCCAGCATGTGATAGAGTTCATAGTTATCGAAGTCAGGCCCTGACGCATACAGTATTCGCGCACCATCCGGTGACCACCGCCCTCCGAAATCCTCGACGAGATTGTCTGTGAGGCGCTGCTGATTGCCGCCGTCGGCGTTCATGACGTAGAGTTCCCAATTGCCGTCGCGCGCTGATGTGAAAACAATTTGCGAGCCGTCCGGCGACCAATCCGGGTAAAGATCCTCCGCGATCGAGTTTTGTGTAAGGCAAACGACGTTGCCTCCATCAGCATCCATCACGTAGATGTCTCTGTCACCGTCCCGATCGGAATCGAAGACGATCCTGGTTCCGTCAGGTGACCAGTTGGGACTCATGTCCATTGCGCTGTTGTCGGTGAGTTGCACGAGCCCGCTGCCGTCGACATTTTGCACGAAGATGTCCCGGTCGCCTCCGTCTCTCTCGGACACGAAGGCGATGAGGCCGCTGGCATCGAGGTCGGGAGAAGTATCCCCGCCATCGGGGGTCGGCTCTGTACCGCTTGCCCCACATCCAGCGATCAAGAACGCGGCGGTCAGAAGGATTACCGAACTCATGTGGGTCACAGTGTTCATGGAACAGACTCTCCTCTGCGGTTCGAACGACCTTGCCAGCCCATTTAAGTGAACGATTACAGCCACCTGATTCTGACCGCCTGCGGGGCAAATCGTGGAATCCAGCTCGGCATTGGACCGGCCAATACAACTCATCAGGAAGCGCGACGAACCTACCGCGACCGAACTCGAACCTTGCACGAGAACGCCGACAGGTACTCGTGTTTGTGCGAGCTGCAACGCATCCGAGCAAATCCGGGCTTCACTGCTCCGCACCCCTTGCCCAACGGGGGGTATTGCAGTACAATACCTCGGTGGCAGAGGGGTGTGGTTGTTTCGAACTGGTTTCGATGAGGAGTCAAAAATGCCGGGAAGCGATCTCTACACTGGCACGCTGGATGTAATCGTTCTGAAGGCGCTTTCCGGCGGATCTATGCACGGTTATGCCGTCGGATTGTGGATCCGCAAACACAGCCGGGAGGCACTGGGGGTCAGGGAAGGGGTGCTGTATCCCGCGCTGCACCGCCTCCAGCGAAAGAAGTGGGTCAGCGCTCGTTGGGGAAAGACCGACACTGGACGCCGCGCCAAGTTCTATTCCCTGACGACTGCTGGCCGGAATCACCTCGCGAAAGAGATGGAGCGCCTCACCGAGTACTCTGAAGCGGTGCTCGCCTTGCTTCGGACCTCCGGGCATTGAACTCGTGTTGTCATTTTTCCGTCGTTCTCGTCAATCGACTCGACTCGAGCTCCCATCTCGTCTCGACAAAGAGGTGCGCGATGAAATCCGTTTCTATCTCGAGATGCGGGTGCGCGAGTTGGAAGCTGAAGGGATGGAGGCCGAACAGGCTTGGGCGAACGCGTTGGAGGCGTTCGGAAATCCGGACGAGATCGTTGAGGAAACGAAACTCGAGCGCGAGGGACGTCGCTCGAATCGGGGAGGAGTAGAACTCGTGTTCAGGATCCTGCAGGACCTCAGTTTTGCAATACGCACTTTGCGCAAGAACCCGATGTCTACGATTGCGGCTTTGGTATCGTTGGGGCTCGGTGTAGGAGCCAACGCGGCCGTGTTCAGTGTCATAAGCTCATTACTGGTGCAGCCCCTAAACGTTGCCGACCCGAATGGGCTCGTTGCGGTCTACACTTCGTGGGTTGGCTCTTCGCGCCACGGCAACACGTCGTACCCCGATTACCTCGCCTACAAAGAGCAGAATGACGTGTTTTCGGGACTCGCGGCTTTCCAGATCGCTCCGATGGCTGTCAGAGGTGATGGCGAGTCACGCCTGGTATGGGGACAAGTCGTGAGTTGGGACTATTTCTCCGTGCTGGGAGTGGAGCCGGTGTTGGGAAGAGCCTTCGTTCCGGAAGAAGACGAGACGTTGGGCACATTTCCTGTGGCGATGATGAGCTTCGACACATGGCAAAATCAATTGGCGTCGGATCCTGAGATATTGGGCAAGACAGTACGAATCAACGATAGCCCGTTCACAATCATCGGAGTCGCTCCATCGGGCTTTGTGGGGTTGATGCCGGTGGTAGAAGCAGCGCTTTGGGTCCCGTTGGCCATGGTTGGGGAAGCCCTTCCATTCACGCCCAACATCACGAGTCATTTCGATCCATGGTTGCAACTGGTCGGTCGACTGAGGGATGGTGTGAGTGCTTCCGATGCGCAGGTGGCAGTTGACGTGCTTGCTGCCAATCTCAAAACGGAACACCCTGCAACATACCCGAACAAGGGTATAGTCGTCGGTGAACTAGATGCGCTGCGAATGACGAACCCAGAGCAGACCAATGGTGCAAGAAGGCTTCTGACGATGCTCTTCGCCATCGTGATCTTCGTTTTGCTCGTCGCGTGTTTCAACGTGGCAAACCTGCAACTGGCCAAAGCAGCCGGGCGCCGCAGAGAGATAGCTCTGCGTTACTCGCTGGGGGCATCCCGCGGGCGCATCGTCAGGCAACTGTTGGTGGAGAGCATGCTGCTGGCTGTACTTGCCGCGGGGCTTGGTTTGGTGATTGCGGTCTTCGCAATCGACATCGTGCAGATCCTCCAACCCCGAATCGACATTCCGCTTGCAATCCCGATAAGTCTCGATCTTCGAGTCCTTGGCTTCACGTTGGTGCTCGCCGTGTTCTCCGGAATAGTGTTTGGACTGGTACCGGCGTTGCAGGTAATGCGGCCCGGCCAATCGAAGGCTTTGAAGGATCAAGGACACTCGCTGTCTCAAGCTCACGGAAACATGCGTCTGCAGAGTTCGCTCGTTGTAGTCCAAGTGGCGATCTCGGTTTTACTGCTTGCAGGAGCAGGGCTGTTCATCAGGAGCTTGCGCAACACACTTGAAATCGATCCCGGCTTCGATCTACGTAACGGCGTCGTGGTTTCGGTGAACCTCGGATACGGCCAGTACGATGAAGCTGAGGGCAGAGAGCTTCAGCAACGGTTGCTGGATCGTGTCAGAATGATGCCTGGCGTGGAATCTGCGGCGCATGCGGCGTTTATGCCGCTGGGCGTTTCACACGGACATCACAGCGTGTTCGTCGATGGATATGAGCCGAGCCCGGACGAGTCTATCACGGTGAAACGCAACATGGTGACGTCGGAGTACTTCCAGACGATGGGTATCCGCGTGCTACGTGGTCGCGCCATAGATGAACGTGACACGGAAGACACTCAGCCGGTGGCGATGGTGAACGAGACGATGGCGCGACGGTTCTGGCCCGATTCGGATCCAATAGGGCGCACGGTTCGAGCCGACTTGGGTATCGCATACACCGTGGTCGGAATCATCGAGGATGGGAAGTACGGCGCGTTACTGGAAACGCCTGAGTCGTATCTCGTCCTGCCGACCGCTCAGGCAGAGTATGTGGAGCGCACGAATATTGTGGTAAAGGCACTTGGTGACGGTCGCGCTTTGGCCCTACAACTGGCATCCGAGGCGCGCGACGTTGCACCCGATCTTCTCCCGCCGACTGCGATGACCATCCCGGAGTATCTCGACTACTCGCTCGGTGATGCGAGGGGGCCGGCAATCATGGTTGGCACGTTTGGCTTGTTGGCGTTTGTGCTTGCATCTATCGGGTTGTATGGAGTCATGTCCTACGGCGTAAGTCAGCGAACGCGAGAATTCGGTGTGCGACTGGCATTGGGAGCAACAACGGCCGGTGTTGCAGGAATGGTGTTGCGCAAGGGCTTGCTAACCACACTGATCGGGATTGGTGTCGGCGTTACGTTGGCATTGGTAGGCGTCCGGGCACTATCAGGTTCTCTGTACGGGGTTAGTTTCGTTGATCCAATCGTGTTCACACTGGTGCCGGTTGTGTTCTTGTTGGTGGGTCAACTCGCGAGCTACATACCCGCCCGCCGTGCGTCGAAGGCAGATCCAGTTGTGGTGTTGAGGGCGGAGTAGCAGGTCCGAGTAGAGATCGCCATTCAGTGCCCCCCAACATAGCCTAAACCGCAACGCAAAATCATCTCTCTTCCGACCCTTCGAGCCGCCAGTCTGGTGTCGAAAGGCTCAGTTGTGCGTCTCGAATGCCCCAATACCCGTACGCATACCTGCGAGGGGCGAAAGGAAATTCCTTCGCGCGCGTTTCACCAGAAACTCGAGTGCATCAGTAGTTGCGCTTGCCGGAGTGGCAGCGACGCCCACGATCGCTCCAGGTTTGCGCCAGTCATTCCCAGCAAGCACGCAACGCTTTGGAACCGGACATTCAATCCGGCCCCGGGAGCCGTTCTCGTTAAGTCGTTGTTTGAACTCGGAAGTTGAATGTGCCGGTGGCACTCTCGATTTCCACTTCGATGCTCCAGCTACCTGCCACTCCAACCGCGGTGTCTGTGTCATTGTCCTCAGCGATATCCTCTTGATGTACCGTTGTTCCGTTTGCATCGCGAATTGTGAGGATCGCACTACCGGAGGTGATCGCCTGCGAGATATCGATTGTCGCTTGAGTACCGCTGTTTTGCCAGGTGTACGAGAGTGTTTCCGAAACACTCTCCATGGCAGATACTTGGAACTGGAAGTTGTCGGCCGCGTTGGTTACTTCGAGTTGGTTGACCGGTCCGATTCCAATATCTCCGTCGCACGCCGCAAAGCCCATCACGAATACTGCCAAGATCGACAAGAGGCCGGCTCTGTTTCTTGTTTGCGCCATTGGGTAATCCCAGTGAAAGACGAGTAAAGTGTCAATTTTATACCTAAATATAAGTTAATTGAGTTTATTCGAGACAACGTGACCCACATCACGATGTTGGGTGGGAGTGGTTTTGAGCTGACGCTGTACTCGTTGCCGACCTCCACCGTATCGGCGGATTGCGTTGGCGTCGGCGGGGCCTGAAGGACGACATCTGGCACCAGGGCGAAGTCTTCGAATACCTTTGTCAACTTAATGGGTGCCGGATGATCGAGGCCCGGGATGGCAAACATCTTTCAGCCCGCCGTTACTGCACTCCATTCCCTAAAGGAGCGATCGCGTAGCAACCGGTAGTACACTGCCCGTACTAGATGCCGTCCCAGCCTGAACAGGTTCTGGATGACCCCGTGTACCGAAAGGAATCGCTGCGCTTGCCCTGCTGACTTGAAGCG
>CAYTDU010000384.1:0-5532 GCA_964436395.1 uncultured Gemmatimonadaceae bacterium
CGTTCGACACCGCGGCCTCCATGTGGAACCTCAGCCGAAGCTCTATCGCTCACTTCTTCAGTCGTCGTCACACAGTTCCTGGGTTGTCAGCGTTGCGATCCAGACTCAACACGACGCAAACGCCGTTGTGGGCCCTGTACGCGATGTCCTCGGGAGAGTCTTACCCGAGGTGCCAACGCCGACAATCACTTCGCTAGATCAATTGATTTCCAGGTCTGTGATGATGCCACGGTTTCGAACCCAGCTGATGACAATGCTCGCCGGACTGGCGGGCCTACTGGCTGCAGTCGGAATTTATGGCGTGCTTGCCTGTGCAACCGCCCAGCGTTTTGGCGAGATCGGTATTCGCATGGCTTTGGGCGCGCGTCCCTCGGACGTCGTTACGGACGTGGTGCGGAGTGGATTGGCCCTTGCGGCTATTGGTCTGACGCTTGGGATCGGAGCAACGCTCGCTGTGTTCCGAATCCTTAGAAGTTTCCTCTACCAGACTAGCGCACACGATCCTATGACTTTGGTAGTCGCGGTGCTGGTTATCCTTGCTACTGTGCTGGCGGCCAGCTGCATACCGGCGCTGCGAGCCGCGAAGGTTGACCCGGTAGAGGCGTTGCGACATGAATAGGCAGAGATTCCGCAGCCGTCTCGGCCGCATACTGCTGCGCGTTCTCCCAGCCGACTTTCGATTCCGCTACGGCGATGATGTGGTTGAGTATTTCCGCGAACGGTCGCGAGAGATCCGTAGCAGGAGTGGTTGGACCGGGGTTCTTGCCTTCTGGCTGCGTGGTTCGGCCGATGTAGTCCGGTCAGCGGTTGCGGACCGGTTGGAAACGCGAAACGGCCGCCGCGCTAATCCTTCTGTTCCTACATCCAACAAACCCAATCCGATGAACACACTACTCCAAGACGCCACGTTCGCGCTGCGCACGATGCGTCGCGCACCCGCCTTTACGCTTGTTGCGGTTCTCACGCTGGCGCTCGGCATTGGTGCGAATGTCGCGATGTTCGGCACAGCATACGACACCTTTCTCAAGCCCCTTCCCTTTGAAAACCCGGCGCGCCTCGTAATGGGGCAGGCAACGTTTGGGGGCCGTGTGAATCCGTGGGTGGCGGGTGCGGACTACTACGACTACCGGGATCAGAACGATGTGTTTGAAGATCTGGCGGCGATCCTCCCGTTCGGTCGCACCTACACGGTCACAGGAGCTGAGGAGCCGGAGCGAATCGCCGGCACCGCAATGTCGGTGAATCTGTTGCCCACGCTTGGAGTGAGTCCGCAACTTGGAAGGAATTTCATAGACTCGGAAGGGATGGCCGATGCGCAGGACGTGATTCTCATCAGCGATCGATATTGGCGGCGGAGGTACGAAACCAGCCCCGATGTTCTGGGAAGAACAATCACTATCAATGGGAATCCATTCACGGTTATCGGGGTGATGCCCGTTGGATTCAGGTTTTTCCAGGATGTCGACTTCTGGCGCGCCATGCGGCCCGACAGAGATGCGTCATCTGAACGGCAATACCACAACTGGTTGCTTGTAGGGCGGCTGGCGGAAGGGAAGACGCTGGATCAGGCCCAGATGCAGATGGATGTTATCTCCAGGCAGCTCGAAGCGTCGTATCCGGAAACGAATGATGGCAAGGCGTTACTGATTACTGAACTGCGCGACGTGCTGGTGGCTGACTATCGCACCAGGCTGTACGCACTCACTGGTGCGGTCGGGCTGATTCTGCTAATTGCATGCGCGAACGTCGTCGGGATGTTGCTTGCCCGTGCTCCGGCGCGCCGAGTTGAGCTGTCGGTCCGCGCGGCACTGGGTGCGTCGAAAGGAAGGTTGGTGATGCAGCTCCTTGCCGAGGCCGTGTTGCTCGCGGGGTTCGGCGGAGTTCTGGGGACCGTTTGTGCGGTATGGCTGCAGCGAGTGATCCTGGGGTTTGTGAAACTGGACCTTCCCGGGGTGGAAGGTGCTCACCTGTCGCTGCCGATGTTGGGGATTGCGCTCTTCTTGTCGCTTGCAGCGGGTGTGATTGCCGGCATCTATCCGGCCGTCATCGGCGCGCGAGGCGAGCTCGCGGGGGACCTGAAAACTGGAAGCCGTACGGTGGTGAGCACCGGAACAGGATTTCGCAGTGGACTCGTAGTCGCTCAGGTGGCTCTTTCGATCATACTGTTGATTGGTGCCGGGTTGTTGATCCGAAGCTTCTCGCTCGTCCGAGGCACAGATCCAGGTTTTGCGCCACACAGTCTCCTTGCGGCCAGTATCGAACTTCCCAGAACCATGTATCCTGACCGAGCAACACGCATTCAGTTCTTCACCTCCGTCCTCGAGGAGATACGTTCAGCACCTGGCGTGGTGTCCGCCGGGTTCATCAATCACCTGCCGATAATCAGCCCCAGGAACACGTTCCCCGCGAATTCCGCAAACAATCCGGACGAGCCCAGCATTGTATTCCTGAGGTCTGTACTCCCCAAGTACTTCGAGACGATGCGGATCCCATTCCACTCTGGGCGTGACATCACCGAGAGGGACACTGAGGGCGCTGCCCGCGTGGTAGTGATCAACCGCTCCGCCGCTGATCAGTTCTTCCCGAACGGAAACGCGGTTGGTCAACGCCTGACCATTCAATATTTCGACGAACCATTCGTTGCGGAGGTGGTCGGCGTGGTTGGTGATGTACGCATGCGCGGGTTGAACGAAGAGCCGAGACCCGCTGTGTACATGTCTTACTTACAGCGTCCCTACCTGGGTATGCAGTTGGCGATTCGCACTAACGCGAGCGAATCCGCAGTAGTGCCTGCTCTCCGTCGGGCAGTTCGCAACTTGGACGCAGACCTTCCCATTTCCGGGTTGGTCACCATGGAGGATGCGATTGCTTCATCACTCTCCGAGAGAAGGACGATCGCGTTCTCGCTCACTCTGTATGCAGCCCTGCCTCTTCTCCTGGCCGCCGTCGGCCTATACGCGGTGCTCGCCTACTACGTCAGCCAACGATCTCATGAATTAGGTTTGCGTATGGCATTGGGTGCCGATGCCAAGGAAATCGGGTCAATGATCCTGACTCGTGGTTCGCTGCTCATCGGGATTGGAGTGGCGATCGGTGTTGCTGGAGCCGTCGGCCTCACTCGTTTGATCAGGCAGATGCTCTTTGGAATCGAGCCAACCGATCTGATCACCTTCATGGGAGTCTGTCTGTTTGTGGCGGCAGTCGCGCTGGTCGCTTGCCTGATTCCGGCGTGGCGAGCGGTGCGCGTGGATCCAATGGTGGCGCTTCAGGCGGAGTGAGGTGGGACCTGGGCAGAAGCCCGCGATCCTCCGCCTTGTCGAGCAGCGATTCGTCGAACTGGATGGTCAATTCCTGAAACAGGCGGGCGATAACGTGTCGCAGCGCCTCCTGATCAGGCGTTCTGGAGCCTCACCTCACACAAACTCGACTTGAAGGGCGGAAAACCGGATATCGGGTCGAGCCCCTGGTCAGGAATAATCTCGTTGATATCGTGGCCGACTCGGCTGTGGACCGCATGCACGACACCGGGCAGCACCGCGTCGGTGACAACAACCTTCATCGTCACGGCTCCGATCGGCGAACAAATCTCCACCCATTCTCCGTCGTTTATACCACGTTCCGATGCGTCTGCTGGATTGATCTGTATCAAAGGATCCGGTTCGCGATCCCTGAGCGTTGACAGGTAGCAGCCCTGCGAGTGCATGTAGTTCCTGCTGCGGCCTCCGCTGGTCAGCACTAGCGGATAGTCGCGAGCGACCTCGGGTGTCGATATCGGGCTCCAGTACGGTTCGTTGTACACCGGTAGTCCGGGCTGGCCAATGCTCTCCAACTGGGTCGAAACGAACTCCACCTTTCCAGTGGACGTGCCAAAACCGTTGGACTTGTACGCACGCTCCTCACCGAACGGTGGCTCTCGGAAAACTGGTGAACCGTCTGCCGGGAGGTCGTCCATGGTAAGTCCCACTCCTTCGAGCCTTTCGTTGAAACAGGCGTTGAGGTCGCCGTTCCAGAAGAGGTCGCCGAGCCCGAGGCGGTCGGCGATGGCGAACACCAACTCGGTGTCGCCGATCGCGTCACCGCGCGGCTGAAAGGTCACCGGTCGGTTCTGAATCTGACCGTATGGAGTGATTACCAGTGACTGACGCTCCAGGTGAGTGGCGGCCGGGAAAAACATGGTGGCGGCATCGACCGTCGGGGTCGGGAAAAAGTCGCTCAACGAGAAGAACTCCAGTGACCGTAACGCACGTGCCATTCGCTTGGAGTTGGGCCACATCATGACATTCAAACCTACGGAAAACACAGCCTTGACCTCGCCAGACTCGATCTTTTCAGGCAGGCGCATGCCCTGTGCTTCTCCGAAACACTTGATGAACATAGGGTGCTTTTCCTCACCCAGTGGCGTCAGGCCGTTCAACGGTATTTCTCCGGCAAGGCTGATGTTCTTTCCCGCGAGCATCGTGGTCCAAGGTCTGTTGCCGCCTTCGACGTCCAGGTTCCCGCAAAGGGCCGCCAACAAGATGATTGCCCGATGATTCTGAATCCCGTTGCTGTGATGCGCAGTGGAGCTTGGTGAGATCGTGATCTGTGCCGGTCGTGACCTGCCGTAAAGTAGTGCTGCGTCGACTATGGATTGCTCCGGGATACCTGTGATTTCTGCGGTTTTCGCCGGTGTGAATCCAGCGACATATTCCCGATACTCGTCAAACCCGTGAGCGTATTTCTCGAGGAACGGAGCATCGAACAGTCCGTTTTCGAGAATCACGTGCGCCATTCCCAGCGCTAGCGCGCCGTCGGTTCCCGGCCTCGGTCGCAGGTGAATCGCGGCCAGTTCACTCAGGTTGGTCTTCCGTGGGTCCACGACAATCGTGGGCACCGTTGGTGCGTCTACGATCAAGTGATGTTTGTCGTAATCCAGCAAACTTTCGGCGGGATTGGTGGACCATATGAGGCGGCATTCGGTCTCCGGAAAGCGGCGACGCGACGGACCGAGGAAGTAGCCATACTCTTTTCCGAGCGTGACCACAGCTGCCAGGGCAGTGGCTGTAAAACAGCAGGAACCCTCCGTCATGTAGTGGGGGCTTCCGAAAGCGCGAGCGAGCCGCTTGAGGTATGGCCTGACTTCTTTGGTGAACCCGACCGCAAAAACCACGGCTTGGGGACCGTGGCGGTCTCGGATCGCCGACAATTCCTCGGCGGTTCTGTCCAGAGCCTGTTCTATCGGCACACTAGCCCACTCGTCAGTATGTCGGGCGCGCATCATCGCGCTCGTGATGCGGTCCAGGCTCTCGCGCTGCTCGACCATGCCCTCGGCGCGCACACATTCCGGATGGTCTACGGAGACGATGCGATCTCCGTCGCTCACGACAGTGATCGGACAGTCGAGCGAGCACATGTAGCAGGAGGAGTTAGTCGTTTTTGTAGTCATCTTTATTGGTGTTCGCTTGCAGACGTGTAACCTTCGCCGTTAATTCAGCCTTCGCTCCACCACACACCCCACTACTTGTACTTCCGAACCAGATCGTTGTCCAACAC
>CAYTDU010000385.1:0-5497 GCA_964436395.1 uncultured Gemmatimonadaceae bacterium
GAATCACCCAGGCGCACTTCCACTTCCGTTGATTCGATCAAGTCAGGCGAAAGGTGTTTGAGGAGCGCATTCCTCATACTCCGTCTGAGGTGGTTGACCAATTCCTTGTTCAAGTCGGCCAACAACTCCATTCTGGGGGCTATAGGAGCGGGCATTGCCGAGGCGGGGCTGGATGCGTGTACGAGGTAGCACTCTGTGCCAGCCACCTCGGCCAACTTCATTGCCACCGTTGCTGCGACGGCGCTCTCCGACGATCCGTCAATTCCGGCCACCACTGGGTTCCATATCATGAGAAGGCTCCATGGCTGACTATCGCAGTGTCAGCTCTCATATCCGATACCCGTTCGGTGCAAGTGTTCTTTCATGTCGGTGCTTTCTCTACCTGAGACTGCTTTGGCGGTCTCGGCCTCGATCGACGCGCTCAGCGGCTCACTGTTGTTGCGTGGCGGTAGCTCGAAGTTGGTCAACTCGTCCGTGACCTCAAAATCGTATGTTGGGTACTCGAACAAGGACATTCGCGGTTCCGTCTGTCCGATCGAGTAGCCATAAACATCTCCATACTCGCTCGTATCCTCGCCCATATCGCGAAGTTGACGCATGTACTCGCTGATCGATTTGGATTCGACCACGACAACCTTGCCCATGGAATCGATAACTGGACTGTGAGCACGAGTCCGATCGTGATCGAACTCGAGGATCCGTCTCCCATAGCGCGTGATTCCGATCACGCGGAAGGTGAGGCTCTTACCAACCGCTGGGAGGTTCAACACCGTGCGGTCGGTAGCGAGAAACGGGACGCAACATTTGCCCCGCAGGTCGCTAACCGAGTGCACCAAGCGATCGGCGTGGTCCGGCAGGCACCGGATAGACTCGTGGTACCGTTCGGGAATGTGCCCGACAACCTTCTCTTCCAGCTCTTCCTGCACCGCGCGGGCCGCAGGTGTGTAGTGGGCCTGATTCTCTTTGTATCCCTTCACCACGAACGTGTAGTAGGGCAAAACACCGACCTCATTAAGCACCTGGCGAAGCTTCGCGCTGTGCCCGCGTCGTGATGCGGCCGCAGTGAAGACGAGCTGGTTGGTGACGACCCATCCAGTGGACAGCAACTGTGCGACGGCCTCTCGAACCTCGGGCGTGACCTCCATGGGGGACTCGATGTGGGTCTGGATCACGAATTGGCGAATGCCGGCATCCGAGGCCTTTTCCTTGAATCGTCTCAGTACGTCTGTCAGTCTTGGTGTGATCCGCTGAGGTAGATAGACCGGGATTCGCGTCCCGAGACGCACCCTCACCATTTCAGCGTGCTTCTTCGTGCGGCCTTGATTCTTCTGCCGCTTCGCCTTCGCCATGTCGTAGACGGCGTCGAGCACACGTTCGAGAGAGCGGTCGGTGCTCATCAGCGCGTCACCGCCCGTGATCAGGATGTCACGAAGCTGTGAGTCGTCCTCGAAATAGCGCATCAACTCCGCGAGCTTGTCCGGCCAGGTAGTCTTCGGCTTGAGTTCGTCGAGGTCGAAGTTCAGTTGCCCGTGCTGGAACCCGTACATGCGCTGACAACACGAACACAGGCCGCCGCAGGCTCGCCCCATGTTATCCGGGATCAGAATCGCCACATCGGGATAGCGCCGATGGACGTTGTCGTAGGTCGGTAGCAACCATCCAGCCGCGTTCGGTTTGCCGGGCTGTATCTCATCTTCTTTCTCCCACGCACGTATGTGCCCGAACTCCTCGACAAGCTGGCTCGAGTATACGACGTAGTGCCGAATTGCCAGGTCGGCGCCGATTGCGAAATACGGAACCCGCACGTGCAGAAGGGAGAGATAGTAAGGGTTCACGAAGAAAGGGATCCCCGCTGCGCGCGCATCGTGGAGCACCCGCATGGTGTCCGGATCGAGCGAGTTGTCCAGCATCTCGTTCAGCAGGTCGGGGGAACGCACCGCAAAGAGCAAGTGGAACTGCATGTCGCTCCACCACTCCAGAGCCCGCTCCAGTTTCTCGTTGCGCGACATACCGGGTCCAAACCGATATTTCTGGCTGTTGATTTCTCCCCGATCCATGCGGTCGATAATGACATTGAGGATCCGGTTACGATTCTCTTCTCGCAATGCAACGATTCGAGGGTCGAGTCCTGAGGGGTATCGCTCCATCCAGGATTGTGTCTCCTCGCGGGTTGGAACGTGCCGAGGTTTGCGCTCCGAGAATTGACGAAAGAGTTCTAGCGCGTCCTGAAAGAAATCCGGTTTGGCCCCGCCTGTTCCGCGGTTCACCGCCAGCCAGAGCTGCCTGATAGGTGTGCTTACTGCGGTTGCGCCGCGCAAGTTCAGGTCCTTGAATTCGCGGCCGTCATTGTCCACATAGTCAAGCAAACGAATCGCTGCGTAGTCACTCCAAGACAGCGCCTCAAATGCGGCACGATCCTGCGACATTCCCTCGTAGTACGCCAGGGCCTGGCCACGCCCCTTCAATTCGTCGAGTACCCATTCTCTGATGCCGATACGCGCCTCGATATCATTCTTCGAGTTGCGCATGATGGATTCCAGCTTGGGATTTTCTCGGAGCAGGGTACGTAGCAGGCGGTGAGATCTAACGTTGATTGCGATTCGGTCTAGTTCCTCGAGCGGGGTCATTCGGTTGTACCTCCACTTCGAATACAGAGCGTACACAGACACCAAGCACAGCGCCAGCGGCATCAAACCGACAGCTAGCTGAAAGCAGCTGACAGTCTCCAAGTCTGTACAGCTACGTGCCTGCCACCGTCCCCTAGTGACCGCAATAATCTGAAAGCTCAGCGCGTGTGCGGTAAAGCGGTCAAAACTCCAAAGCCTCTGGAGTGGTGAAGATCTTTCCTTTTGAGGTTAGCTACATCCCAATTGGTCTGTAATCCGGAGATGCGCCTAGTTGTATCGAGGCTTGTACCTATCGCGACGGCAACTGAATTGTAGTCCGCGCTAATACGTGGAAACCGAAACAACCCTGCGGAGTTGTCCGCATTGTAGCCACTTCATGGCTCACTAACATCACCGGGTAGGGTGATGTGTGTTGTGGTGCCTTCGTCAAAGACTAGCAAGGCGCTCACATGAGTGCCTGTATCGCCCTTCCAGAAGTAGGCGGTGGATCTTCAAATGACCTCGGTATCGAATGCACCGGGAGGGGTTGATGACAGAAGAACGTGAGCGGGCCATATCCGACTCCGTGCAACAGCTATTGGAGTCCATCCCTTCGGAGGTGACTCTGGTGGCAGCTGCTAAACGGCGTTCCGTAGGCGAGGTTCGGGCGGCGATCGATGCTGGCGTGAAACATATCGGGCACAACTACGTGCAGGAAGCTGCACTGATTTGTGGTCAGCTTGGTGGTTTGGCTCAATGGCACATGATAGGACACCTGCAGCGCAACAAGGCAAAGACGGCTGTAGAAATCTTCGACATGGTCGAAACAGTGGATTCTTGGCCCCTAGCCAAAGAACTAGAAAGAATATGCGCACGCACGGATACGAGAATGCCGGTGCTCATCGAGGTCAACAGTGGTCGTGAAGCCAGCAAGACGGGTTTGCTGCCTGAAGATCTGCATTCATTCGTTGGCCGCTTCGCCGAGCTGGAACACCTCGCCCTTGTGGGTTTGATGACGATGGGGCCACGCTTCGGCGATCCGGAACAGGCCCGACCGTTTTTCCAGGAAACGCGCAAGGCCTACGAGAGTCTCTCGCATCTGGATCTTCCCCACGTAAACATGCGTTGGCTCTCAATGGGAATGAGCAATAGCTACCGCGTTGCGATCGAAGAAGGGGCAAATCTAGTGCGTATCGGGACGAAGATATTTGGGCCGCGTAGTGAAGATTAGCAGCGTCGACGAGATGAGGGCGATTGATCGGGAAGCCATCGAACGGTTCGGGATATCCGCACCGCTGTTGATGGAAAACGCCGGAGGTGCGGCTTACGCAGTGCTGGCGCGTGAGTTTGGCGTGGCCGGCAAGCGGTTCGTGGTCTTCTGTGGGTTGGGGAACAACGGGGGAGATGGATGCGTGGTCGCTCGGAGAATCCACGCCGATGGGGGTGACGTTCAGGTGGTGTTGTTGGGTGATCCTGCCAAGTATCAGGGGGCCGCAAAGGCCAACCTCGAGATTCTAGCGCGGCTACCGGTCGACGTATGCCGAATAGACGGACCAGAGGCGGCAAGAACGGCCATCGATAATTGTGATTTCATCATCGACGCCATCTTTGGTACCGGCCTGTCTCGGGGCGTAGAGGGATTGCACCGCGACGTCATCGAACTGATCAATGCGGCCCACAAGCCGGTCCTGAGCATCGACATTCCATCCGGTGTCAACGGCGATACTGGCAAAGTCATGGGGGCTGCTGTACGGGCAAATCTCACCGTGACCTTCGGCTTGCCCAAGCTCGGGAACCTATTCTACCCCGGATACGAACTCGGTGGCACGTTGTTCGTATCTCATATCTCCTTTCCGCCCTCTCTCCATCAGTCGGACTCGCTCGCGGTCGAAATCAACCAACCACTCGCATTCCCCCCCCGAAGCGCGAGCGGGCACAAGGGGTTTTTTGGCAAGCTGCTCACAATAGGTGGTGCAGCTAACTACTTGGGAGCCCCCTATTTCTCAGCACTGTCCTTCCTCAAGAGTGGCGGGGGGTATTCGCGACTTGCGACGCCAGAGTCAATTGCGTCACTCATTGCCAACAAGGGCAGCGAGATTGTGCTGGTTCCGCAGCGCGAGACTACATCCGGGAGCATCTCCAAGGTCAACAAAGACGCTCTGCTACAGCTCATCGAAGACATGGACATGGTCGTGCTCGGGCCTGGTCTGTCGCTCGACGAAGAGACTCAGGAACTGGCCCGGGATTTAGCCACGGAAGTCACCAAACCGCTGCTCATCGACGGCGATGGCATTACGGCGCTACGTGCGCATCAGGAAATACTGCGACAACGAACTGGAGACACTATTCTCACACCCCATCTGGGCGAGATGTGCCGCATCACGGGAAAATCCCTCAGTGAGGTCGACGAGCACAAAGTGAACATCTTGCAGGATACGGCCGAAGCCTTGAACGCTTTTATCGTCCTCAAGGGGGCACATTCCCTGGTTTGCTATCCGGACCGACATGTTTTCGTCAATATGAGCGGGAACTCGGGAATGGCCACAGCGGGCTCAGGTGACGTACTGACGGGCGCTATAGCAGCCATGCACTGCCTGGGCATGCAGGTTCGAGATGCGGTCCGGCAAGGGGTGTTCCTACACGGTCTCGCTGGAGATTTGGCAGCCCGTGACAAGGGCGAAGACGGCATGACTGCTCAGGACATCCTGGATCATCTACCATACGCTGTGAAGGTGTGCCGAGATGGGCCGAGCGACGAGCTCGCTCAAAGTTACGCCGGTGCGCTGCTCGTATAGGAGGCGATGATGAAAGGCTGGGTACTTGCAGAACAGGCTCCTATCGAAGACCGGCCACTCACTCTCGCGGAACTCCCTGAGCCAATACCGGAAGAC
>CAYTDU010000386.1:0-5494 GCA_964436395.1 uncultured Gemmatimonadaceae bacterium
GTGATACGATGAAGCACCTGCACCCACTCATGCTGCGCGTCACGGGTCGGATTCTGCAAATGCTGCTTCACGCGTACCCTGCTGCATTTCGCCTACGCTGCGGTACCGCAATGCTCGACCTGTACCGCGAACGTTTTTCCGAGGCCGTTCACGGTACGGGTGTTCTTGCCGGGGCAGCGCTGTTCGTTCGCACAGCAGTCAATTTCGTTTGGACCGGGGCAGTAGAAAGGATGGCCGGAATGCCCAAACTCAGTGTGGCACGGCCAGCCTCAGTGGGTGCAGTCTTGGGCGACGTCGCGCGCGGCGTGCGCTTCGCCTTAAAGGAAATAAAGAGTGCTCCCGTGCTCATGGCCGCAGCCCTGTTGAGCCTGACATTAGGCATAGGAGCGACAACGGCGGTGTTCGGCCTCGTCCACGCGGTATTGCTCAACCCGCTTCCGTTTGACGAAGAAGACAGCCTCGTTCGTATCTATCAAATACCGCACGATCGCCCGATCCGCATCAGTCTCATACCTCTCACCTACGTGGAGATCGAACGCCAGCAGACCGTGTTCTCGAGTTTGGTGGCACACCGTTTCTCAGATGCGGCTCTCCTGCGTGAGGACGGAATCGCAGAACGTGTCGTTGCAATATCTGTGAGTCGTGACTGGCTCGAGACTCTGCGGGTCGACCCGTTACTCGGACGCGGGTTCACACCCGACGAGACTGACGCAGGTGCCGATGCATCGGTTGCCGTAATCAGCCATCGCCTGTGGCAACGCGAGTTCGGCGGCGATCGCGGAGTTGTGGGTAGACAAGTCACAATCAATCAAGATAGCAAAACGATTGTTGGCGTGATGCCACCAAGGTACAACTATCCGTATCACGCCGATGTGTGGTTGCCGATGCGTGTCGACCCTGTCGGACGCGGAACGTGGGGTCTCAATGTACAGGGTCGGCTCGCACCAGGGGTTTCTCTGACACAGGCCGAAGCAGAACTCGAAGTCATCGGAACCCGCCTTGCGGCTGAGCACCCCGCGCGCCATCGCGGAGCAACACTGACTCCGATACCGCTTCGCGAAACTCTACTCGAGGGTGACGACAGGCTGGTGGTGGCACTTTTTGGAGCAGTGATGTTCGTCCTTCTGATTGTCTGCGCGAACCTCGCGAATCTTTTTCTGGCACGTGGAATCGACCGGCACCGGCAATTCGCGATGCGCGCAGCACTTGGAGCCAGCCGAGTCAGACTCCTGCGCGAGAACTTCTCGGAGAACCTGACCATAGCGCTCTTGGGCGGGTTAGGTGGATTCGCTGTGGCCACATGGGCCGCGCGTTTTCTGGTAACGCTGGTACCGGACGCCCTCAGTTACGTGGTCCCCGACGTCTCGCTCGATCGTACGGCCTTTTTCTTCAGCGCATTGTTGGCGACGTCGTGTGCTTTGATATTCGGAATCCTCCCCTCCTGGAGGACCTCTGACGCCAACCCCGCAACTGTGCTGCAGGCGGGCACGAGGTCCATCGCGGGCACTCGCACCTGGTCCGCAGACGCTTTGGTTGTGTGCGAGATCGCATTGGCGTTTGCGTTGCTGGCCGGCGCTGGGCTCATGGTCCAGAACTTCCGTGCGCTCAACGGACTCGAGCCGGGATACGAGACACCAAACCTATGGTTGGTCACAACCGCAATCGACCGTCCGGACTACGTGGAAAGTGCGCGACGAATACACTACGTCTCTGAGGTGGAGGCGGCAGTACGTGCACTTCCCGAAGTGGAAAGAGTCGGCACCACGTCAATGTTCCCCTGGGACCGCGCAAACACTCTCGCGCGAATCGAGGTGGAAGGACGCGATTTCGATCCGGACGAACGACTGCTAGTGAACCATCGCAGTGTGACACCGGGGTTCCTCGAGACAGCGGCCATTCCTCTGTTGTTGGGGCGACACCTGAACAGCAGCGACAGGACGGACGGCAACCCCGTGGTTGTTGTCAGTGAATCCACAGCTCGGTTCCTGTGGCCGAATGAAGACCCGATCGGCAAGCGAGTGCGCAACACGAGATCGACCGGAGATTCCGGCGCATGGAAAACGATAGTCGGCGTAGTCGCGGACGTACGTGAGTATGACACCCATCCGATGACGTGGTACGTGCCGTATGAGCAGACGGCAAACGCGCCCACAGCAGCAAACCTGGTGATCGCGGTGCGGGTGCGCGGTGAAGTGAACGCGGCACGGCTGTCCGGGGCGGTTTCGTCAGTCGACCCGACGCTCGCAATCCGAGAGGTCTTGCCTGCTACTTTGCTCCACGCTGAAGCATTCGCAGGAGAGCGTTTCACCACCGGTCTGCTGAGCGTCTTTTCGCTGGGCGGCCTCATCATGGCAGCCATCGGCGTCTACGGTGTGTTAGCCTATTACGTCAGCCGCCGAGTGCGCGAAATCGGGGTGCGGCTCGCCCTCGGTGCCAGGCCGAACATCATACTCCGCGAAGTCTTGTTGCATGGAATCACGCTCGTGGTTCTCGGCTTGGGAGCGGGGCTGCTCGGCTCTCAGGTGGCGACGAGGCTTGTGGGAAGCGCCATCCCTGAGTTGGGCCGCCTGAACATCAGCGCGGTGATCGTGGCGGCTTCGATACTCGGGTTGGTTGCGGTTGTGGCCTCCTACGTTCCCGCCCAGAGGGCAATGCGCGCGGATCCGATGGAGGTGTTGAGGGCAGATTGAGAAGTGCGTTCGAGCTTCTCGGTCGCCTCGATTGCGGCGGATCTCAATACGTCGACAACGCGAGGCCTGCCAAGAGCAGCACCCACCCGACCCACAACAGCCTATTCATTTCTCTGGATAGTCTTTCCCCTGCCGGTGTAAACTGCCCTGGAAGCCAAGGAAACCACCGCTGGAGTTTCGTTGGCTGAGGTCCTATGCGCTCGGACCGCAGCCGCGGTGCGAGATAGAAGAAGCGTCCGAACAAGACGGCACCAGCCGCATAACAGACTAACGCCAGCCAATCTATCAAATCACAGTCTCTCCGTGGGTGTTCTAGACCGATTGTAGCTGTCTCGCTGGCCGGCTGCAAGGGAAGGTGCTGTTGAATCGCTGCGGGCATGGGGATCTCGTACGCGTTGGCCCGAGCGCTGCGCAACCTGTTGTTCGAGGTAGCCGCCAATGACGCAGCAACCCTGGATGCTGCCGCACTGTGTCTGATGGTCACCGCAGGTGTCGCAGCGTGGCTCCCTGCCAGGCTAGCCAGTCCATTGGACGCCGCGGATTCACTGCGGCAGGAGTAGGTTACTCTAGAGCCGCAACGCTCTGCGGAAGGATCGGCGAGCCGGCGGGAAACAGGTCAGGTGGCTAGCGCAGAGAGATTATGAAACAGCTAGAGGGACTAGGTCGGATGGAAGAGTCGATCGCAGACACCCGGTACAGCCTGAGGGTGCTCAAGCGGAATCCGGTATTCGCCGCAGTCGCCATTGCAACTCTCACTCTGGGCATCGGGGCCAGCACCGCCATCTTCAGCCTGGTGGACGGCATCCTGCTGCGTCCACTCCCGTTCGAACAACCGCGCGAGCTGGTGACGGTCTGGGCAGATCTGTCCGAGATCGACGGCCCGAAACAAGAGTGGCTTTCATATCCCAACTACGAGGACGCCCGCGATTCAGGGATCTTCGAAGAGTTGGGCGCCTATCTCGAGTGGCAGACGACGCTGACTGCCGAGGGTCCAGCACAGGTCGTGCAGGGGCTGCAGGTAACCCACGGCACTCTGTCTCGGGTGCTCCGTGTGGCGCCAATGCTCGGTCGAGGCTTTCTCCCCGAAGACGACCGCCACGGCGCTCCGCGGGTAACTCTCATCAGCCATGGTCTGTGGACCAGGTTCTTTGCCGCCGACCCGAACGTCGTTGGCCGCACCATCGTGCTGAACGAAGTCCCGCATCAAATTGTAGGCGTGATGCCGCCCGGTTTCGCGGCGCCGAACCTCGGCGGCGCGTTCTCCACTCTCGTCAGGAATCAAGAAGTGTGGAGGCCCCTACAGGCGGAAGCCAATCCACAACTCGGCGGCAGAGGCAGCGCTCTGTTCCGCACGCTGGGACGCATTCGAGGCGGTATCTCGGTGGATCTGGCTCGCGCCCGTATTCTGGACCTGGGAGAGCGCCTCCAGAACCAATACCCCGAAAACAACACCGGCGTGACGTACAGCCTCTATTCGCTGCAACACAACATGGTGCAGAACCAGGCGACGGGGCTCTGGGTGCTCCTGGGCGCAGTGGGTTTCATCCTGTTCCTGGTCTGCCTGAATCTGGCGAACCTGATACTGGCCAGAGGCTCGACTAGGGTGGGAGAGATGGCGCTACGTTCCGCGCTGGGCGCGGGTCGCCGCCGTTTGATCAGGCAACTCGTAACCGAGAGCATCGTGCTAGCAGTTTTAGGCGGAGCACTCGGGTTTGCCCTGGCCTTCCTGGGCACCAGACTATTCGTTTCCCTCGCTCCCGCGGGCACTCCGCGCCTCGATTCGGTGGCGGTAAACGGACGAATCCTGATCTTCGCCGCACTCGCCACACTGGGCTCGGGCGTCCTGTTCGGTCTCTTCCCCGCCCTGCGCGCATCCACCGTCAATCTGAGGCAGGACTTGGGCCAGAGCCAACGCACTTCCGACTTGGGAGGCGGCTCGAAGTTGCGATCGGCGATGGTGGCGAGTCAGATGGGCGTAGCGCTACTCCTTCTCGTCGGAGCCGGATTGTTGCTGAAGACCTTTTCGGAGCTCAACCGTGTGGACCTCGGATATGATCCCGACGGCGTGGTGGCGGCGTTCATCTTCCTCAACGGCGATCGGTACCCGGAGGCCCAGGACCGCCACAACTTCGTCGATGAGCTGCAGTCAGGGATCGGAACGCTACCCGGTGTGGAAGCGGTCGGCATCGTGAGCACACTGCCGCTCTCGGGCGCTAACGAGGACACCGAGTTTCTCGTCGAAGGCAGGCCGGTCCCACCTCCCGGACAGGAGAACATCTCCTGGATTCGTCGCATCACCCCGGGGTACCTGGACGCCATGGAAATCCCAGTACTAGAGGGGCGGCCGTTCTCCGCTGCCGACAGTCGGGACAACGATGCCAGGGTAATTCTGGTGAACGAAACCATGGCCCGTAGATACTTCCCCGGCGAGAGCGCCGTTGGCAAACGACTCAACTTCAATAACCCGGAGGAACCGGTTTGGCGAGAGATAGTGGGAGTGGTCAAGAATGTGAAGAACTTCGGCATTCGCACCGAGAGCCCCAATGCCACCTATTTCCCCTACTCCCAGGTGCCGGGGCTCGGCCTGTTCCTCACCGCTCGCACGAGCTTGACCGATCCCGAGTCCCTGATTCCAGTCATGCGCGATCGGCTACGCGAGCTGGACAGCCAACTGGCTCTGGCGCAGCCCACGACAATGGAGAGAATGGTGGCGAGTTCACTGGCTCAGGAGCGGTTCGTCTCAGCACTGCTCTCTGTATTCGCCGGCGTAGCCCTGCTCCTAGCCCCTGTCGGCCTTTACGGCG
>CAYTDU010000387.1:0-5486 GCA_964436395.1 uncultured Gemmatimonadaceae bacterium
CTTGCGCGGGAGCTGACCCAACAATCGCTTACCGAGGAAGTTGCTCCAGAACAAATTCTGGACGGTTGCTTGGTACCTGCCATGACCGAGGCGGGACGGCGATTCGAGGTGCACGAGTATTTCCTCCCGGACTTGCTGATCTCGGCCCGTGCAATGAAGGAAGCTCTCACACTGTTACGACCACTCCTGGCGGAGCGAAATGCCGAGTCTAAGGGCCGCGTCGTAATAGGAACGGTAGCGGGTGATCTACACGACATCGGGAAAAACATAGTCGCTGCCATGCTAGAGGGTGGTGGCTTCGACGTGGTGGACATCGGTTATGATGTTGCGCCGGGTTTGTTCGCAGACGCAGTACGCGAGCACACGCCCGACATCGTCGCCATGTCGGCGCTGCTGACTACCAGCGTGCCGGTTATGGGCGATGTGATAGCTGAGCTGGAAAACACCGGTTTGCGCAATCGAGTGCGAGTGCTTGCCGGTGGTGCCCCAATGACGGAGGCAGGCGCGGCGGCAATCGGAGCAGACGCATACGCACCCACAGGCCCTGCTGCTGTGCAGGTGGCATTGCGGCTCCTCTCAGGCGAGCAGGTATTTGAGGACACACCACCCAAAGAAGACTCCGCTTCGCCTCCGCGTATCTCCGCGTCCATCCGCGGCGAAATTTCTGCCGAGGGATCGTCACTGGCTCCTTCGAGTCGCAAACTTGCTGCAGAGAAGGTGACGCCTCGCGAATTGGTGAAGCAGGCCATCGAATTCCAGAACCCGGCCCGCCTGCCGCGCCAGCTTTGGCTTCTGCCTTGGGCGAAGAGTCGTCACCCTGATCAGGTAGAGGAGATAGAACGGGACTTCCCTTCGGACATCGTCACGATACCCATATTCTGCAGCGAGCCGGTGCCCGGTCAGGGGAACGCACACACGGTCGGTACCTTCGTAGATGCTTGGGGATGCGAATTCGAGAACTTGCAGGAAGGGATCATTGGCGAGGTCAAGAACCCCCAGATCACAGATTGGGCCAACACCGAACATGTGAGGTTTCCCAGAGAGCGACTGTCCATCGATACCAACAGAATATCTGCATTTTGTAGAGACACCGATCGATACGTCATCGCAGGAACGTGTCCGCGTCCCTTCGAGCGGCTTCAGTTCTTGCGCGGTACGGAAAATCTCTACATCGACCTCGGACGTCCCACTCCCGCATTTCGAGATTTCCTGACTCGGCTCCACGAGTTCTACGTCGAAGAACTGAATTCATGGGCTCTGACCGATGTAGACTCACTGATGTTCATGGACGACTGGGGTTCGCAACAGGCGTTGTTGATTTCCCCACAGTTGTGGCGCGAGCTGTTTAAGCCGCTGTACGCGGAATACGTGCACATTGCTCACGCACACGGCAAACATGCCTTCATGCACTCCGACGGCTATATAGCGGACATCTTTCCAGACTTGATAGAGATCGGTGTGGATGTGCTGAACAGTCAGGTCTTTTGCATGAATATCGAAGACTTGGGTGAGAGGTATGGCGGAAAGATCTGCTTTTGGGGTGAGATGGATCGTCAACAGTTGCTGCCCCGAGGCACACAGGATGAAGTCGTGGCAGGCGCAATGAGGTTGGTGAACGCATTCCACCGCGATGGTGGCTTCATTGCCATGTGCGAGTTCGGGCCAGGTGCCCGGCCTGAAAATGTTCGGGCGTTCTTCAACGCGTGTGCGGAGGTCTAGCGAATAGTGACTTTGATTGGCCTCCACGTTGTCGATGTTGCACTCATCTGCATATACGTGGTAGTCATCATTTGGGTAGGGCGCGCGATCGGGAGAAAGAAACAAGATGCTGAGGGTTTCTATCTAGCAGGTCGGAAGCTCGGCAAGTTCTACCAGTTCTTCCTCAACTTCGGTCATTCGACCGACTCCAACCAGGCTGCAGGTGTGTCGCGTGAGGTGTACCGGCAAGGACTGGGCGGAATGTGGATTCAGTATTTGGTGCTGTTCCTCACTCCGTTCTACTGGTTCACCACGATGCTGTACCGCCGTGCCCGACTCATTACTATTGGCGATCTCCTGACAGAGCGGTTTGACAGCAAGTTTCTCGGCGGGGCCTTTGCGGCGTTTTGTCTCGTGCTTGCTCTGATTGGTGGTGGTGCAAGCTACATGGTGGCGGGCAAGACGATGATGGCGCTGACCCCCAAGGCGGAGAGTGAATACACGGCAGAGGAGGCGGCGAGTGTAACCGCGTTCCGCGAGTTCCGAAATCTACAGAACCGTGCCGCGAGCGGATTGGAACCTGCGGAACAGGCCCGCTACGAGGAGTTGCAAGACCGGTTCGATCGTGGTGAACTGCGTGGGCTCGTATCGCACACTGACCCTCTCGTGTTCTACATCGGCTACGCACTCGTCATAGCCGTCTACACCATGCTGGGTGGGTTTGCTGCTGCTGCTGTGACCGACGCTATTCAGGGTACCCTGATTGTCGTTTTCTCCGTCATGCTGATTCCGATAGGGCTGCATCAGCTTGGGGGGTTCGAGGGCCTGCACGCCCGGGTTCCCGACTACATGTTCGAGCTGTTCGGGTCGGCCGCAACGAGCGAGTACGCATGGTACACGATCCTGGCCATGGTTGTTGCCAACCTCATCTCGATAATCGCGGCGGCTCCCATGATGCCCACCGCCGGGTCGGCCAAAGACGAGATGACTGCGCGCATCGGCATGTTGGGTGGGATGTTCTTCAAACGGTTCATCATGCTGTTCTGGGCGCTTGCCGGTCTCATCGCAATAGCGCTCTATGCCGGTGCTCTCGACGATCCGGATCAGATCTGGGGCGTGATGACTCGGCAGCTGCTATTCCCCGGTGCGATCGGCCTGATGCTCGTTGGTGTCCTTGCCGCGAACATGTCATCGCTCGACGCTCTCTCGGTGTCCTACTCGGCTTTGGTCGTCAGGAATTTGTACCAGCCTCTTAGGGGCGGACAAACCGAACAACACTACCTGACATTCGGCCGAGTAATGATCGCGGTGATACTCCTGAGCGGCATAGTCAGCGCAATCTACTCCGACAGCTTGCTCACCTTGTTCCAATATTTCATCTCGCTCCCGGCGGTTTTTGGTGCGCCAATATGGCTTGGGTTTGTATGGCGTCGTCTGACAAAGACGGCGGTGATCGCTCAAGTTCTAATCTGTTTCACGCTCTACGCGGTAATCCCCAACGCATTCCCCGCGATTGAGGCGATACGTTCGCAGCCTGCTCTACTGGCCGAGACTGACCCAGTAGAGACGACCATTGTAACCGGTGCACTTCAAGAGGACGTGGATGCCGGGCTTGCAGACAGAATGGGCGAAGGCATCAGGAAACCGCACAGGATCGAACCGACCGGTATTTACTTCGAAGACGTGGTGCGGACGGACCCGGCAGATCCCAATTCACGACTCGAGGGGCGCGGGCGGTTCCACGCGGAGATCTGGGTCCTCAGTTGGCTCGGTATCAATTTCGCGAGCTGCAGCAAGGCGCAACTGGTGGCAACGCGCTTCTTCTTCGACGCGCTATTTCCATTCGTGCTCCTGTTCGCGATATCCGCCTTCACAAAACCCGTCGACAAACGCCGCCTCGACCGGTTCTACGGGAAACTTCGTACACCCGTACAGGCAACACCCGAAGAAGATGATGAAGCAGTTGAGCGAGCAGCGGAGCATCCCGAAGAAGGTGAGCACAGCAAGCTGTTGCCAGGGTCGAACTGGGAGGTGCGGCGGCCAGATAAAGTGGACGTGGGTGGGTTCGGCGGCAGTTGGCTGCTGGTAGGAGTGGTGCTAGTGTGCCTGTGGTTACTGGCGAAAATGGGATCGTGAGATTCCGCGAGGGCACATGGTCAATGTAGCAATCAGCACTCCGGTCACGCAGATCCCCTACGCGCGCTGTCGTAAGCGAGTAGTTGAAAGATCCCAGACAACCGAGACGCCTTACAAATGCGCGCTCTGGGGACTGCCTGACCGTAGTGCTGAATACGATGGCGGCCAACAACAAGCACAGCACCCAGCATTGGGATAGCATAGATCGGATCAGCCATATGACTGACTGCAACAAGAACCGAAGACGTTTTCTCAAAGAACTCGCCACCGGCGCCGCTGTGCTCACAGCCGGGCCGACCGCTTGCTCGAGCGCCGACCACGGAACTCAAGCGAGAGTATCCACTGTTGAGGATTTCGCGGCTGTTTGGCGTGCGGCGCAAACTCACACAGATCGGTGGCAGGTAGTTCGCGACCTGTTCCTGCTCGAACCGGATTACGCCTACTTCAACACCGGTGGGCTCGGACCATCACCTGAACCTGTTGTAGCTGCCGTGGACACAGCGTGGCGTGAACTCGAACTGCGCTGTGAAACGGGTCACGGGCGCCGAGCGGCTGTTCACGAGAAGGCAAAGGACCTGTTTGCCTGCAACGAAGACGAAATCGCATTCACACGCAATGCAACTGAGAGTATGAACATGGTTGCTCGCGGCCTGAAGCTCGAAGCAGGTGACGAAATAGTCATGACGACGCACGAGCATCCTGGTGGTGCCATTCCGTGGTTTGCGTTGCGAGAGGACGTCGCAATCACGATCCGAACGTTTGACCCCGGCTCCGGCGGTGGTGACACGATTGATCGGCTGCGAAGAGTCCTGAATCGACATACCCGGGTCGTCATGGTCAGTCATATCACCTGCACGCACGGTATGGTGCTTCCCGTTCAGGAGATAGCGGCGCTGTGCCGCGAACGCGGCATACTCTGCGTTGTTGACGGAGCGCAGGCGGTTGGGCAAATACCTGTCGACCTACACGGGTTGGGTTGTGATTTCTACCTGGCGTCGGGACACAAGTGGCTGTTAGGGCCGAAAGGAACGGGCCTGCTGTACGTGCGAGATGAGATGCTGGATAACTGGAAGCCTTCTTACGTGGGCGCCTACTCCGACTCTGGTTTCAACCTGATGGAAGGCAGGTTCGCGCGTCTGCGTCCCGCAACGGCCTCGGAGTATGGTACTCGAAACACACCGTTGCTGTTGGGATTCGGCGCGGCGTTTGATCTCCTGAACACTATTGGTGCCACCATGTTCATGTCGCGAGGATGGTCGCTCGCCCAGCGGCTACGGGATCAGCTGGCTGAAATCGAGGGCGTGCGTATAGTCACTCCTGACGCCGAGGGCGCCAGTGCGTCAATATTGGCGTTCGAGCTGCCGGCATCCGGAGGCAATCCCTGGGATTGGTGCAACCTGTTGCGCCGGGATCACGGCATGCGGTTACGTCCCGTGGCCGAGGGCGGCATCACAGCGGTTCGTGCGTCGACTCATGTGTGCAACAACGAGGAAGAGATCGACGAGTTTGCGGCCGTGCTTGCGGCCGTGGTGTGACATTCCTTTAGGTCCGCGATGTCGAGAGTGGAACGATTCATCCGTTGCTGCACTAGCACCACTGTTTAGCGGGAGTTGCGATCATGCAATACGAGCAACCAGCAATGAGTGAACTGC
>CAYTDU010000388.1:0-5482 GCA_964436395.1 uncultured Gemmatimonadaceae bacterium
TGTGTGAATTGTCACCGATCGTACGGTGACAATTCACACACATTCCCATGTCGAAGGAACGCACCTGGCGGACAGGCAACTGCACCGTGATATCTCCATGGCATGCAGTACAGTCGATACCGTAACGAACATGGCGTTTGTGTGTGAAGTGCACGTGCCACGGCACAGAGTGAACCTTGATCCACTCGACTGGAACACCTTCGTTGTGAATTCGGGTCAGTTTCTGGATGTCGGGTCGGTCAGTCGCAGTGAACTCATGACAAACCATGCAGACGTCTGTAGACGGAATGCCAGGGTACCGCGAGTCTTCAACCGTCTGATGACAATGAGTGCAATCCAGTGCAAGATCGCGCGCGTGGATCTCATGGCTGAAGGCGATTGGCTGCACCGGCCCGACGCCCCCATCCGAGCGAAGTGCGAGCAGCACCGTGAGGCCCACTGCCGCAGCAGCGACATAGCCGAAGAGAACGGTGTAAGGGACCAACCGCAGAAACTTGTTCATGGGTTCCCCTCCCCGCCCCCTTCTGCAGCACCTCCCGCTTCCGTCCCCACCGGCTCACCTGTGAATCGTAACAAGAGATACGAAGCCACCGCTCTCGCCTCCGCCCGCCTCAATCCTTGATTGGGCATCGCCGGATAATCCGTGTTGACCCGATAGGGATTCAGAACGAACTCGGTCATCCCCTCCAGGTCATCGACATACTTCGGTAGCACGTCATTGTAGGGTGGCCCCACCAATCTTGTGTTGAAATCGTGGCATGCAGAGCAAACGCGATTGAACAGCTGCTCTCCTGCATCCGCAGGAAGTTCGGCCGCCGATGCATAGAGTTCCAAGCGCTCCGCGACCAACGCCGCACGGATCTCCTCCACGCGCCTGTGAGTGACGCGCTCGTACTCCTGATTTCCGATTGTAATCTGCTTCTGCTGCCTGCCGGCAAATAGACCAAGGAACACCAGAGAACACACGAATACGGGCCACGCATACCTCGTATGCTGCTTCATCACCATGCCTATCACCAAAACGCCCGTCACCAGCAGCACGGCCAGCATCCAGAACGCCAGTGCGAACACGTCCGATCTCATAGTGAAGAACTGAGCGGTTGCGAGATCCACTATAAGCAGCGCCGGAATTGGAATGATCCCGAAGATCAAAAGCCCGTACGCCAAACGCGTGACTAACCCAAGATCGTCACTTGGTGTGAGCACTTCTCGTTCACGCCAGTGAAAGAACGCCACGAGCGTGGAAGCACCTGTGAACAGCAACGAGCCGGCGAGGAAAATCTTGAAGTGTACAATGGGCTGGTACGAGTGGAAAAACGGCAGCGGAAGTTCAACTAGCTCCCATCGTTCCGGGACCGCCAGCAAAGACACGGTGGCGAGGAAATGAAACATCCCCCCCATCAGCAGCAAAACGGCCAGGCCGCCTGCAGCGACCATCATCGTCTTGCGATATACGAAGAGCAAGCCGATACCAACTAGAACGAGCGCCGTAATCCGCAGGAGATAGTCCGCGATGGGTATCGGCTGTTCGAACAGGTACTGACCGTAGAGGAACAACATGGAGACCAGCGGCAGCACTCCGAATACGAACCATGCGGCGGGGTTCCTCAGCCCCAGATCGATCAGATCTTTGCATAGCCCCTCAGATTTTCCAGCTAGGCGGAAGGCAACCGACGCAGCCGAGGACACGATCAGCAGACCCATGAACGGCATGAAGAACACCTGCATGAGCAGGATCAGTGGCTTGATCAGTGGCCACTGTTCGGCCGTCGGAAGATGGATCAGCGATTCAATAATGCCCATGAAGCTCTACAGTCCACTCTCAACAATCAGGAGGATCATTATCACGAGTACGAACAGGTTGACGCTGGCGAAGCTCAACCGGTAGCGTCCCGTGTCCAGTACCGAACTGCGCACGGCTCTGACCAATGCCGCCCCAAGTAACACGGTTGCGAAGCACAGAATCAGATACAGCGCTCCACTGCTCAGCAAGCCAAACAGAGGCAAACACAACGTTGCCAGTACGGTGCACGCTATCCAAACCAATCCGATGCGGTACAGACGGTCACCACCAAACACTGCTACCGGACTTGGGTATCCCGCAGCACCATAATCCGTTGGATATTTCAGATTCAACAACCAGAAGTGCGGTACCTGCCAGAGGAAGAACACCATCGAGATCGCAAGCAACGTTGGCGACTGCGGCACACCACCACCTGCCACCCACCCAATCGCCGGACCCAACGCTCCGATCAAGGCCCCCGGCACAGCCGCGAACGCTGTCCACCTCTTCATCCAAGTGTAAACCCCGTTGTACATCACAACCGCACTTGCGCCAAACGCTGTGGCCCAAGCCCCGCAAGAGACTGCGAGCACCACAATCGCAGTTCCTGTCAAACCCAGGCCGATCACTAGCGCATGAACTGGAGCAATCTTCCCGGTTGGTATCGGCCTTTTCCTGGTTCGGCTCATTCGGCTGTCTCGTCGCCATTCCTGCCACTGATTGAGTGTGGATGCGCCGGCAGCAAGCAACGCACACGCTAGAGACGGCAGCAGAATCGCCGAAGTTAGCCTGAAGGTGGCGGCCGCGTTACCGGCTGCCGCAGATAACGCAACGAAGAGACTGAGCCGTATCCGGAACAATCGTGCGAGGTCTGGCGCGAAACGTATGAGGTTCAACGGAACTCTGCTCCCGCTTCAGTTCCTTGCCCTGCCTCCTCTGCTCCTTCCGCCAAGCCTTTTATGTACTCGATGATCAGCTGAACCTCATCGTCAGACAGTCCCACTGGCGGCGGCATGTTCGGTGGAAAATCGACAACGTGATCCGCATGAGGATCCAAAATCGCACGTCGCAAGTATTCCTCATCGGCTACGACTTCGCGGCGGCTTCCATCGCGCATGACCGTGCGCATCGACCCAAACAGGCCCTTGAACGAAGGTCCTGTGTCGTAGGTACCGTCGAGACTGTGGCATGAAAGGCAACCCAGTTGATCCATCAATACGACTGCACCAGGCCCTGCTTCCTCTTCATCGTCCTGTGCTAGCCAAACTCGGAATTCCTCGTCTTCCATGACGACCACTTGGCTCATCATATAGGAGTGACTCTGACCACAGTATTCGGCGCAGAATATGTTCGCCGACCCGGTGCTACGTGGTTTGAACCAAAGGTAGTTTTCGCGCCCGGGAATTACGTCTTCTTTGACCCGGAACGCGGGAATGAAGAAGCTGTGGTTCACATCAACTGAATGGAGGACCAGCTTGACCGCCTGATGAACGGGAACGTAAAGCTTGTCGGTCTCCTTACCATTCTCGTATCGGAACGACCAATCCCACATGCGTCCGGTCACTTGGACGACCATCGCGTCTTCCGGAACGGCACGCAGTGCCCTGAACCCCTCGAAGCCAAACCAGAACATCGGAATGACCAACAACACCGGCACAACCGTCCAAATCACTTCTAATATGACCGACCCCTCTATCTGCACTGCTTCCGGGTGCTTCGAGCGTCTGTACTTGACGGCGAAGTAGATCATGAGGCCAGTGATCAGGACGAGGAAGAACACCGAGACCGCAAGAAAGAAGAGGAAGATGTTGTCGACGGTTCCGGACAGCGTGGATGAAGTTCCGTACATCAGATCACCTCAGCGGAACGAGACATCTGCGAAGGTAAGCGCCATTATCACAGCCAGCGTCAACATGGCCACCGTGAGAGCCATCTTAAACATGCCACTCTCGTATCGAAGGTGCATGAAGTAAAAGAGCACGAGCGTACCTTTGACGGCGGCTATGAATATGGCGGCGAACACACTCCATCCACCAACCTGTAAGCCGGCAACCATGATGGTCACCCCCGTGAACAAGACCAGGGCGAACCAGACCATCAGATACCTGGAATATGGAATGCGCGTGTGTTCTTCCATGCCCATGTCTCCCTATGTGATCAGGTAGAGGAACGGAAAGAGGAAGATCCAGATCACATCCACCATGTGCCAATACAGGCCGGCGTTCTCCAGCTTCGTAACCTCCTTGTCCGTCAGTTCTTCGTTCTTCGCATAAACCAACGTGATTTCGACGCCGTCGACGTCGTCATCGGCGTTGTCGTCCCAGAGCCTGCGACCGTCGTCAGAAGCCAGCGACAGAGCCACGTTGCCCGGCGCAGGAATGCGAACGGTCGTGCGCGGCTTTCTCGCCACCCTGACAAGCATCACGGCCAGCACTCCCAGTCCTACGATTACATGGAGGGCGTGCAGGCCAGTCATCCCGAAATACAGGCCGTAAAACATGTTCTCGCCGGCGGTGTGTTCCATCAGTTCTTCTGAACCCGGGAATAGACCATGCCCAATCTTGTCGCCCCACTCGAATATCTTCACCACCAGGAACGAAAGTCCAAGCGCGATCGTGGCGCCGAGCATCACCGCCGCACCCCTGCGGTCACCGCGAACCAGCTGCGCGATTGAGAGCACCATCGTGAGGCTGCTCGTCAGCAGAATGATTGTATTGATGGCACCGACCATCGTGTGCAGAGTGGTTGCACCGTAGTGAAAATCTTCGGGGAACTGATATCGGTAGACCGCGTATAACAGGAAGATCCCAGCGAACAACAAGATCTCGGTCAGAAGAAAAAGCCACATTCCAAACCGGGAACCCTCGGGATCGTGGTGTTCTTCGAGGTGAGGAACTGCAACGGCCGTCACGGTGTGACGCCTCCCGGACGATGGTACGGTCCTGCATCAATCACAGGCAGCTCAACGAAATTCTCGTGCGGCGGTGGCGACGGAATCTTCCACTCCAGAGTAGTGCCACCCCAAGGATCTGCCGGTGCCGGTTCACCTTTGCGTATCGCCTTTAGGACTGTATGCGCAACGATCAGGATCCCGGTAACCAATATCCACGAGCCAACCGTCGCGTGGACGTGTCCAACCGTGAACTCGGGCACGTAGTCGTAGTATCGCCGCGGCATTCCTTGCCAGCCGAGAACGAGCATGGTGAAATACAACAGATTGAACCCGAAGAACATGAAGCCGAATCCCACGTATAGTGGTTTCTTGGGGATCATCTTGCCGAACATTTTCGGAAACCAGTAGAGCACCGCTGCGAATAATCCGAATCCGGTACCGCCAAACATCACATAGTGGAAGTGCCCAACGATGAAGTAGGTGTCGTGCACGTGTACGTTGACAGCCAACGCCGACTGCATCATCCCGGTGAGACCGCCAATCGAGAACAGAAAGATGAAGCCGAACACAAACAACAGCGCCGGCTCCATTTGCACAGATCCCTTGTAGAGGGTCGCAACCCAGTTGAACACCTTGATCGCACTGGGGATCGCCACGAAGAACGTCAGGAGTGAGAATACCCAGCGAGACGTGTCACCCATCCCGCTGGTGAACATATGATGTCCCCATACCAGATAACCTAGAAACGCAATGGCGAGGCTCGACATGGCGATCGCTCTGTATCCGAAAATCATCTTGCCCGAAAA
>CAYTDU010000389.1:0-5477 GCA_964436395.1 uncultured Gemmatimonadaceae bacterium
CGCCATGGTCCCGCCACTGGAAAGTGTGCGTTGGATGTTCAAACGCTCCGACGACGGGCCCACTGAGTGGTTCTGGGACGACTGGGGCGCCCCGGCTCTGGACGAACTACAACCCGTCCGCAAACCGCGTTCGTCGAAGAAGAACCGGCATCTGCCGGTGACAGCCTTCTCCATGACGATGGAAGCCCATCTTGAACTTGAATCAGGACTCGAACATGACTTGTTGCGCGTGGTTGATCGGGATCCGACGGTCCGTTTAATCGTCGCCCAACCCTTGACGTTGGAGCGGGTCAAGAAGAAGTCCGGCTCTCGTTCACGGATGACCCACACTCCGGATCTCCTGACCGCCCGCGCGGATGGAGAGGTCACGCTCTGGGATGCCAGAGCGGAGGAGCAAGTTGACGATGACTTCCGAATGAAGGCGGAACTGACCCGAAGATGTTGCCGGGATGTCGGCTGGCGATACCAGCATTTTTCTGGTCTCACCAACGTCCAACGGCTGAATCTGCTCTGGCTTCATGGGTTCCGGCGGAGACCACCGTGGGTTGACGATTTCGAGGCTGGGGTTCGGTCTGCGGCCGCCGCCGGAAATACGACCGTGGAGGTATTTCGGGCCTTGGACGACGGCACCGGTAGGGCGATCTCCACGTTTTGGCATCTGGTTTGGCGCGGGGACTTGGGCATCGATGTGTCCGCCCCGATCACGACCCGCTCTGTGGTGACTTCCACGGAGGGGCGAGCCAATGTCTAACGGGCGGACGATCCTGATCCGTGGTGCGCGTGTCCTGACCGAGACCGGAACCGCCGTCATCGACAGTGTCGGGTCGGCGGGGGTGAAGTTGCGCGATGTGACCGACGAGGTGCGTGAGGTGAGGTGGGATGAGTTGACGACGATCCGCGGAATCGCCGACGGACAAATTTCGGCGTTGTGTGATCCCCTGCGACCCGTCTGGGACACCCTCGACACCGATGCGCGGAACGTCGCGTTGGGCCGGCTGGAGGTCGTCCAGGAGATTCTGACCGGCTATCGCAACGGCCACCCGGAGTGGGCCCGTCCGGGCGAACCGTTCTTTCCCTTCGGTCCGGGGTTCGGCGCCTCGGAGTCTCGCCGATGTGAGGCGATGGCAGCCGCCCTAAGCCAGGAGGGCCAAGCGAACCGGCTCTTGCAACGGCGGGTCGATGAGGGCGAGATTCAATCTGCCGGCACGAGTCCAAGCACGGTGAGGAATTGGCTCCGCGCGTGGAAGCGCGGTGGGCTTCTGGCGCTCATCGATGGGCGAAGCTTGCGAGTCAGTATTGGGTGGGAAGCCATTGATCCGCGATATCGGGCGGCGGCGCGGGAGGTTATCGACGCTCTCGACGGAGACCAGTCATCGGTGTCCATCAATGAGCTTGATCGCCGGATCCGAGTGAAACTCGTCAACGAAGGTGCTCGGGATCTCGTTACACCTCAGCGGATCACGCAGTCCTTTCTGTCGGCTCTGAAGGGGGAGAAGGGTTCGACGACAAGAGCTCAGAAAACCCATGCGTTGGCTGGTGTTTCGGGCAAGAGCCACTTTCCGGCGATAAAGCCAGGCCAGATTGTGGCTATCGATGTCACCCGAGCGGACAACCTGGTTTATGACGCATTGACTGGCAAACCCTGCAGCGTCGAAATCATCACCGCGATTGATGTGGCGACCAGAGTGGTCCTCGCTATCCGTGTGGTGCCCCGAAGTGCGGACGGAATCGATGCCAGCCTGCTGATCTATGACGTGTGTCGGCCGTTCTCAATGATGGTGGACGGTACGACGATTGGGAACTGGCGATGGGTCGGGCTGCCGGGGTGCCTGGACCTCAGCCATGTTGATGTGAGATCGACACGTCGCAGGATGACACCCGACTTCACCACGCTGCAGGGTGAACATCCGAACCCGTCGGTCATGCCCGACGCCGTTCGATGCGACAACGGATCGATCTTCATCAGCGCCCGTTTCCGGGCGCTCCTGCGTGACCTTGGCATCGACTTGCTGCTGAGCCGGGGAGGCAAACCGACCGACAACCCGCACGTCGAACGCTGGCATGAAACCATTCAGCGCGCACTCCAACAAATCCCCGGATACAAGGGACGCAACGTGTCGGAGCGCGGAGCGCTTGTCGCTAAAGAAACCCTGCTAACCGCCGCGGAACTGGAGGGTCACCTAAAGCGGTTCGTCGCGCTGGACTACCACCGCGCCCATCACACCGGCCTGATCCTTCCGGGCGAAACGGAGGGACGTCTCTGCCCGCTCGAGATGTGGGACGTCATGATCGAGGCCACGGGTTGCCTCGACGTCCCCCAAAGCCCGGACCTGATCTATCAGTTCCTCCCAATCCGATGGGGCACGATCGGCGACACCGGTGTCGAACTGTCGAACATGGTCTATGACTCCGACCATCTCGATGAGTACCGGGTATTGCCCCGCGGATATTTCCGTGACCAGGACCAGGCCGCACCGTTTTTCCGCGATCCACGTGATGTCTCGAGGATTTGGTTCAGCGATCCGACCACCAAACGAGTAGTACCAATCCCGTGGCGGGGCGCGAACCGCATCGATGCGCCGATGACCGAGACGATCGTCGACGAGGCCCGTAAGCGCATTCGCCAGCGCGGTGGCAACACGGTGTTGAACCGGGGATCGGCGACCCGCCTGATCCTCAGCGAGGTTGTTCAACTCACCGAGCCGTCGAAGAGCCGGAAGGGCAGAGCGGTGCAGGCCGCGGCTAAGCGCCGTGTTGAGCAATCGCGGGAAGACCACGCTGAAGCCCAGGCGGCCATGGACCGGGCTGCCAGCCAGCGACCCGAGCAGGCGTCGGAGGTCCGCGGCATTTCCCGAGATCGACTCCGCCGTCCGTGGCCGAATCTTCTGGAGGACTGAGAAGCGTGGACTCACAAACGTGGCACGACTACTGCGTCTCCGTTCCCCCGCCGCCGCCCGCGGCCTTGACGGCGAAGCAGTGGCATGCGCTCTCCGATGACGACTACGTCATGCAGCTTGAGAAGTTGGAGCAGTGGCTGGGCAGCCTCTACATGCAGACCCCAGAGCTGACGGCAATTACCGACTCCATGACGCGGACGGTGCGGGCAAACCTGTACTCGCCCCCGGGCGCGAAGAACATCGTCGCCTTGACAGGTCGGAACCTCGCCGGCAAGAGCACCCTCGCCAAACGCTGGGCTCGGACGCTCTACAGGGAAGTCACCAAGGACAGCCGCCTCGATGACAGGGGGCGTCCCGTCTACTGTCCGCGCGAAGGTTGGGAAGCGGACCTCTGTCCCGTTGTTTTCGTCGACATGGATGGAGGAGCCCGGATCGCAGTGCTCGATGGGCTGCTTCTGGACTTCTTCGGGCTCCCCGGCGGCGGTCCTGTTCGGACGCTATTCCCATCCGCCCTACAGGCGATTCAGCGACACAAAGTCAAGGTGCTGATCATCGATGACGCGCACTTCATCAAAACCGCATACAAAGACGCACGCGACGTGCTCGATCACATCAAAAAGATCAACACCGAGATCGGGGAACTCGGCGCGACCCTAGTCCTCGTCGGCGCCGACCTTGCTGAACACGACGTGGCGAGAGACCCCCAAATCGCCGGGAGAATGCGGTTTCGCAGCTTTCCCGAATACGAGTGCGAGTCCAGTTCAGACCAGCAGGCGTGGCAGAGGATCCTCCACAACCTTGAGGGTCGACTGCTGCCCTATCTGCCCGCCGGCAAGCCCGGAATGCTGTCGATGAACCTTGCAGGCGAATTATGGTGTCGCACGCAAGGCTATCTTGGTGACCTCAAAGACCTGGTCTGTCAAGCAACGGTTCTCGCTACGCAAGATCAAGATCATCGGATCTCGCGGAAGCACCTCGACGCGGCAGAACTCAGTCTGCGGGCCGAGCTCGAAGAAATGGAGAACACTCCATCGGGCCGCCGCAGGCGGGTCAAAATATGACCAGAGGGCCCACGAACGGACGGATTCCGCCTCACGGCAACTTGCTGCCCGTGCGATTCGGACCCGGTCACGGTGAATCGATCGCCTCATACTGCCGCAGGCTTGCGCACGCCAACGGCATAGGCACAAACCAACTGACTCGCATCTGTGGTTCAGAGCCGTGGAGAGACGACCAGGCGATGCATCTCTTAGCGCATCGAGTCGGTATCGAGCCGAACGAACTCACTGCCTTGACTTTGGTTTCGGCTAGAGCGGCCCTCCGCCGAAAGCCCTCGGGCTGGAGACTCAAATCCACAGTTTGGGAGTGTCAGCGCTGTTCTTCGAGCGGGATTGAGCAGGCACTGCGGGGATACGCAATCCAGTTCCTCTGCCTGCGTTGTGAAACCTTCCTGAGTCGCCCAGAGGAAACGGGTAGGCCGACGACCGGCACTACTGAAGAACTGGTGGCGCTCCAGCGTGAAATATTGGACGCCACCCCTGCCCGCGATCACGAAGCGATAGCCAATCGGTTCGTGCGGCTGAAGCACCTGATACGAACACTCGCGGGCACCCTTTCCTGCAACGCGGCAAACAACTGGGGCTTGTCCGAAGCCGATACCTCACCAGATGCCCCGTGGCGACAATCGCGCCTGAGGGACTTTCCCTTGGGCCTTCCCGAGGCGCCGCGCGTGGTGGGTGCGGCCCTGTCGAAGACCTGGGAGCAAACAGCAAGCACCAACGTCTCCTACCTGCAGACGGCCGCGCTTCGCAAAATCCATCCCAGTGAGTTTCGGCGCGCTCGCGTCCACCCGAAATTCACCAACATCGACCCTGCCGATTGCATGCGGGGCCGCTACTTGCCCGACTTTGAAGAACAGTCGATCGGCGAGCGCATCCGTCACCTCATTAGTCACGGTCTGCATTCCAGCCACGTTCCAGAAGAGGTCAGATACCGATCCGATCCGTTCATCATCGATGACACCGTCTGGCATTGGCGGCGGCATGTGTGTGGACAGTTGCGGCACTGGCTATTGGAAATCGAGCTCACCGGCGAGGTCATAGCCAGCCACCGCAACCGCCACCCAGTCCCCGATCACATCGAGAACATCCTCGGTGAGTTACAGAAGTCGGTCCATTCACGAGAAGCGATCGTCGGGGAACTCTTCTCAGGGGGGACGGCACGCGCCGTGCTCTCGCAGACACTCAAGCTCGCTGAGGACATCGCCTGCGAAGTTACGAGCTACGCAGACCCCCGCGTGCATCTCAGCCCGAAAGCCCTAGATCAACTCATACCCTCTGCAAACCGACAGTTCGGGCCGAGAAGTATCGAGCTGGCTCGCGCCTGGATGTGGCTCGACGAAGTCGCCGGCCAGGATGCTTACGGGTACCTGCCGATGATCCCACCCCACCTGATGGAGAAATTCGACCATTCACTGCGGCCCGACGAGCGGCTATCGCTGCGGGAGTACCGAATCCGGCAGCAGACCGCCATCACTCAAGACACAGCGCGTGTTGCGTCGATCGCCTCGCCCGCCGCCCT
>CAYTDU010000390.1:0-5462 GCA_964436395.1 uncultured Gemmatimonadaceae bacterium
GAGGCAGTCGAGTCGGTACGGCGCGCCCACGAACTCGGCGCCGATGGAATCAAGTTTTTCGGTATGGACCACGTACCGATGGCCGCTATGCTCGCCGAGGCGCGACGATTGGGTATGCGCTCAGCACATCACGTCGGCGTCGAAGAGACAGACGCGTGGGATGACATCAGCGGCCACAGCACTACTATGGAACACTGGTATGGAATCCCCGACGCGGCGATTCCCTACGGGTCACAACACTTCCCGGCGGACTACAACTACAGCAACGAACTCGATCGCTTCCGCTGGGCGGGACGCCTTTGGAAGGAAGCCGACCCGGACAAGCTGAGCAAAGTCCTCCAGGCCATGGTCGACTCGAACGTCGGTTGGGTACCGACGCTGGACATCTACGAGGCCACCAGAGACATAGCACGCGCCGCCAACCAGCCTTGGTTCGAAGACTACCTTCACCCCACACTAGAGGACTACTTCACCCCCGATCTAACCAGTCACGGATCGTTCTACATGGAGTGGACGACCGAGGACGAGATCGAGTGGAAGAACAACTACCAGATCTGGTTCGGCGCCCTGCGCGAATTCGCGGAACGCGGTGGCATCATCGGAGTGGGCGACGACGCGGGGTTCATCTACCGGATGTACGGCACCGGATTGATTCGTGAATTGGAGCTGCAACAGGAAGCAGGTTTCCACCCGCTCGACGTGATCAAGCACGCCACGGGCAACAACGCATACTTGTTGGGTGCCGAAGACGAACTTGGAAGAATCAAGGTGGGATACAAAGCAGACCTTATCCTCGTCAATAACAACCCGCTGGCCAACCTCAAGGTCCTCTATCCCATTCCCACCAACGTACCTACCGCTGAGGGTTATGAGCCGGGCGGCATGGTAGCGTGGACCATCAAGGACGGATATACGTATGACGCCGGAATCCTCCGAGATGAGGTTAAAGAGATCGTGCGAGAGGCGAGAGTACACATACCGAGGAATTGATTGCAGAATGGGGAATTCCCATCCTCGCTTTGGAGAGATCGTAGATGCGCATTGCTGACATGAACTGGCAGCAGATAGAGAAATACCTCGAGACCGACGACCGCTGCGTGCTACCGATCGGGTCGACCGAACAGCACGGCTTCCTGTCACTTTGCACCGATGCAATCCTTGCTGAGCGAATTGCTATTGAAGCGGCCGACCCTCTGGGAATACCGGTGTATCCAGCAATGCCGTTCGGCTGTGCACCGTACTTCAAGGCATTTCCCGGCACCATCTCGTTGCGCGTGGAGACGCTGCTTGCCGTCGTTCGAGACGTGATTGGATCGATGTACACGTCGGGGTTTCGCAGGGTGCTGATCGTGAACGGCCACGGTGGAAATGCCGCCGTTGGCAATCTCGCTCGAGAGCTGATTGCCGAACGGCCGGAGATGGCAATCAAATATCACGAATGGTGGCTCGGCCCCAAGGTCAAGGCCAAAGCGAGTGAGATTGCACCGAATCCGTCTCATGCCAACTGGTATGAGAATTTCCCATGGACACGCCTCGCCAACGCATCGATGCCTGCTGGAGAGAAGCCGATGGCTGACTACTTCGCTCTCAGACAGAGCGGGCCCGAGCGCGTGCGCGAATTGCTCAAAGATGGGAGCTTCGGGGGCGCATACCAGCAAGACGATGCGGACATGGAGACGCTGTGGGAGGTCGGCGTGGCAGAAACCCGTGAGCTACTGGAGCAACCTTGGGCGAACCAATACTGATCTGGGGAGCTGGGGCAATGGGCGGTACGCTCGGCGCGTACTGGGCACGAGCCGGCTACGACGTACTGCTGGTAGACATCGTCGCGGAACATGTGGAAGCTTGCCGCACCACCGGCCTCCACATTGAAGGTCCCGTGGAGACGTTCACCCAGAGCATCTCTGCCGCTACCCCCGACGAGCTCACCGGTGAGTTCAAACGCATCGCACTCGCGGTCAAGGCGCACCATACTACCAGTGTTATGGCGGCGCTCAAACCACACCTGGCCGAGGACGGCTTTGTGCTCTCGGTTCAGAATGGCCTGAACGAAATGGAGATATCTCAGCAAGTCGGTGAAGCGCGCACGATGGGAGCGTTCGTGAATTTCGGCGCGGATTGGCTCGGCCCAGGACGCGTACTCTTCGGCAACCGAGGCTCGGTAGTCGTCGGTGAATTGGATGGCGCTGTTCGCGAACGTACCCAGGAGATGTACGAGCTGCTGACGGTGTTCGAACCGAACACGATACTGACCGACAATATCTGGGGCTATCTCTGGGGCAAGCTGGCATACGGAGCCATGCTGTTCGCCACGGCGCTCAACATGGACTCGATGGCAGACAACTTCGCGGATCCCGACCGCTATCCTGTTTGGCGACAACTGGGTGGCGAGGTTATGACAACCGCGGCAGCAAGAGGCGTAACCACCGTGGGGTTCGACGGCTTCGAGCCGGCGTCTTTTCAGTTCTCATCGAGCGAAACTGAGACGCGGAAAAGTGTCGCCGATCTCGCGGACTTCAACCGCGGCTCGGCAAAGACACATTCCGGCATATGGCGTGACCTCGCGGTCCGGAAACGACGGACGGAGGTCGACCGCCAGATAGGAATTATTGCCGAGCTGGCGTCTGAGGCAGGAGTCGAAACCCCTGCAATAAACCGTCTAGTAGAATTGGTACATGACGTGGAAGAAGGACGTAGAACTCAATCCCCGGAAACCTTCAACGAGTTGTTGTCAATATGCAGATAGAGTTCTCCAACCGCCTGGCGCTTGTCACTGGAGCGGCTCAGGGCATCGGACGTGCCATTGCAAAGGGGTTTGTCGACTCAGGTGCTCAAGTGTGCCTGCTCGACATTGACGAGATCGGCCTGGCGAAAACTGCACGTGAGCTCGACGTCACGTACCATGCCCTCGATCTATCGAATCGACAGGCGGTGACAAACGCTGTAAGAAAGATCGAACAGTCCGAGGGCCCCATCGAATTCCTCGTCAACTCCGCCGGAGGAGTGCGCGGACAAGTGGGAAGACCAATTCATGAGGTCGGTGAATCGGACTGGTATTCGATCTTCCAGGCGAATGTCGACAGTGCATTCTGGCTCGCACAGGCGGTCGAACCCCGCATGATCGAGCGGCAGGGCGGGCGCATCGTATTCATTTCCTCGGGGGCCGGCTTGCGACCGAGCAAGACCGGCATTCAAGCATACACCGCTGCCAAACACGCACTCGTCGGTCTGACCAAGCAGCTATCGTGGGAATTCGCCCCACACGGAGTCACCGTCAATTCAGTCGCGCCTGGTTTCGTCCTGTCGAACCCGTCAACCGAAAAGCAGTGGGAGAGCTACGGTCCTGAGGGGCAGGCTCGTCTCGTGGACGGCATCCACACCAAGCGCCTTGGGAAACCGGAGGATATCGCCGCCGCGGTCTTGTTCCTCGCCAGCGACGCGGCGAGTTGGATAAGCGGGCACATCCTATCTGTGGACGGCGGGAGGTCGTGACGGATTCAGTTCTTGAAATGATCGAGTCAGAGAAGTCGGAGATTCTTAATCGGCTGCTCGAGCTGGTTAGCATCCCTTCGGTAAGCACAGACCCTACATACCTGGATGGCATGGCAAAGGCGCGGGAATTGTTGCTGCGCCGGTTCCATGGCATCGGACTCTCGAATGTTCAAACCCTCGAAGCTGGTGGACATGCGGCGATATACGGCGAGTGGCTGGCAACACGTGACCGGCCTACGATCCTGATTTACGGCCACTACGATGTGCAACCACCGGACCCAGTGGAGTTGTGGAACTCACCTCCCTTCGAGCCGGAGATTAGGAACGGGCGGATCTACGCTCGCGGTGTTTCGGACGACAAAGGTCCGTTGTCCATTGCGCTGGAGACAATGGCTGCATTCTTCACAGTCGAACAGACGTTGCCCTTCAATGTGAAGGTTCTCCTAGAAGGCGAGGAAGAAACCGGAAGCGCCACCCTCGAAAAAATACTTCGAAATCACCATAGCCTTCTCAGCACCGATGCAGTGCTGTCTGCAGACGGCGCGCGGTGGCTGCCAGGATTGAATGCCGTCAATGTCGGCTCGCGCGGCAATGCCGGCTTTGAGTTTACGGTAAAAACCGCAGACAAAGACCTGCACTCGGGCCGCTACGGCGGCGTTGTTCCGAACGCGCTCCATGTGTTGGCAAGGATGGTAGCTGAGCTCCACGATCCCGACGGATCCGTTGCGGTCCCGGGTTTCTACCAAGGCGCGAGAGAGATCAGTGACACGGAACGTCAGGCGCTCACCGACATACCGTTCAACGAGCATGAGTTTTTCTCAAACACTGGTGCACCGTCATTCGGCGAACCCGGGTATTCTGCACTCGAGCAGCTCTGGTTGCGCCCTTGCCTCGACGTAAACGGCATGTGGGGTGGCTACACCGCTCCCGGTGGCAAGACCGTGATACCGAACGAGGCACATGCAAAGCTGACCGTTCGAATCGTTCCCGGTCAGGATCCCAACCTCGTCTCGAAGGCGGTTAAGGACTTCCTCCTCAAACAATGTCCTGAAGGTTGTAGCGTCCGCTTCGGTGCGGATCGCGGGCAATCAGCTGCGTACGAACTGCCAGAGGGCCACCCGCTCTTGACTGCCGTCGAAGCAGCGCTCACGGACACCTTCGGCAGTGCACCGCATCGGATACGCATTGGTGGAACGCTGCCGATGGCCGACCTGGTTCGCCGAGTACTTGGTGTGGACACTGTGATGTTCTCGTTCTCGACAGCCGATGAGGACTTTCATGCCCCCAACGAGTTCTTCCGGCTGTCATCTCTTGACGAAGGGTTGCGAGCCTGGACCGCGTTGTTCAGGCGGTTGGGAGAGATGACTAACGCTCAGTTCTTCGAGTTTCGGCGTTGACGAGCTAACCCTCCAAGTACCCTTTCATGCAAACATTGGTGACCGCGGAGTGAAGCTGACGCACGCGGAACCCCGCACCGCCCCACCACCGAATACGTTTCCCCACCCGACCCCAACAACCAATCCGCGTTCATCTGCGGCAAATCCGATTATTGCCCTGCCGTTCCAATATTTGCATACTCTCAATGTGCCTTGCACGGGAGCGACTGAATGGAAGCCCGAGCGATCTGAGATGCCGACCGCACTCACACGGATACTGATCCTCTTTGTCGGGGTGGCGCACTATTCAACTGCCGCTGCCCAGACGCCCGATCGCGTCGAAGTGTTGTTCCTCGATGTCGGTCAGGGTGATGCGATCGTCATTCGATCGCCGGAAGGACACGTGGCGCTCATCGACGCAGGCCCCGACGGTACCGTGGTCGAGAAGCTACGGAATCATGGGGTATACGGGGTCAACGTTGCCATAGCCTCCCACGCGCACGGAGATCACATTGGAGGAATGCAGGCGGTCGTAGAATCCCTGCCGGTTCGATACTACACAGACAACGGCATGCCTCACACGACTGCCACGTA
>CAYTDU010000391.1:0-5454 GCA_964436395.1 uncultured Gemmatimonadaceae bacterium
GTGGCTAGACGAAGCGATCACGAGGCTGGGAAACGCCCGCCCAACGGCGGTAAATCTCGTATGGGCATTGGATCGAATGAGGAGAGTCGCCGAAAACGCTTTCGATAACCGGACTTCAGTAGTTGAAGCACTTCGCTCAGAGGCGCAGAGTATATGGGAGGAAGACACTGCAATGTGCCGGGCAATTGGAAACGCTGGCGTTGAGCTGCTCGGCAACAGTGCGACGGTGATGACTCACTGCAATGCCGGTGCATTGGCCACCGGTGGCATGGGAACTGCGCTCGCACCGGTCTACGTGGCACACGAACAGGGGAAGAAGATTTCAGTGATTTCCTGCGAAACACGGCCACTCAGGCAAGGTGCACGCCTCACTAGTTGGGAGCTGTCAAAGGCAGGGGTGCCGGTCACATGCATAGTGGATGGTGCGGCGGGGACCGTGATGGCTAGTGGCGATATAGACCTAGTGATCACGGGGGCCGATCGGATAGCGGCCAATGGTGATTCCGCAAACAAGATAGGTACCTATGGCCTCGCAGTGCTGGCCAAGACTCACGGGATCCCCTTTTACATTGCCGCGCCGCGCAGCACGATAGACCTTTCTACCAAGTCCGGCGACGCGATTCCAATTGAGGAGCGCGACGGTGGTGAGGTAGACGCTGCACCAGGTGCACGTGTATTCAACCCGGCTTTTGACGTTACACCTGCTTCCTACATCAGCGGCATTATCAGCGATCGTGGTATCATCTATCCGCCATTTACCGACTCGATTAGGGGCCTTTTCTCCCGAGGCTAGGACAATGATGAAATCCGTATTAGCCCTCGATCAGGGTACTACTGGTTCCACGGCTCTTGTCTTCGAACGAGATGGTGACATCTCAGGCCGAGGCTATCGAGAGTTTCCACAGTACTTCCCTCAGCCGGGTTTGGTAGAGCACGACCCTGAAGAGATCTTCGATGCCACCGTCAAAGCCGCACGCGATGCCATCGCCCAAGCAGGCTACGCGCCAGATGCAATCGGCATCACCAACCAAAGAGAGACTGTCTTAGTCTGGGAACGGGACACAGGTAAACCTCTGCATCGAGCTCTTGTGTGGCAGGATCGGAGGACCACAGAGAGGTGTAGAGAACTGCTTCAGCATTACGGGTCTGAATTCTTGCGAGATCGCACTGGGTTGATTTGGGATCCGTACTTTTCTGGAACGAAGGTCGAGTGGCTATTGGATAATGTCGATGGGTTGCGTAGCCGGGCAGAACGCGGAGAGGCGGTATTCGGTACTGTCGACACCTGGCTCGTGTACAAATTGACAAATGGTCGGACATTCATTACCGACCATACGAATGCGTCACGAACTCTGCTGTACAACATCGAATCCCATGATTGGGATGTGGATCTCCTGGACGTTTTCCAACTTCCAAGGGAGAGCCTGCCAGAAATTCGTGCGTCAAGCGAAGTAGTCGGTGTTGCAAGCGCTGAGTTCTTTGGGGGCGAGATGCCGATCGCGGGAATAGCGGGAGATCAGCAGGCTGCATTGTTCGGTCATGCCTGTTGGGAGTCCGGATCGGCGAAATGCACTTACGGGACCGGGGCATTCCTGCTCGAGAATATAGGATCCAAACGGACTCGAACAGCCGAAACCAAAGTGCTGACGACCGTCGCATGTGACTCGTATGGCAAGCCGACCTACGCACTGGAAGGGTCGGTTTTCGTTGCTGGAGCAGCGGTCCAGTGGATTAGAGACGAACTCGGCATCATCGATGACTCAGCCGAAACCGAGAACCTCGCCGCCAGTGTGCCGGACAACGGCGGTGTGTACTTCGTGCCGGCACTGGTGGGCCTGGGTGCGCCGTATTGGGAACCTCGGGCGCGCGGTACGATTGTGGGGTTGACGAGAGGCACGAGCAAGGCACATCTCGCACGCGCCGTTCTTGAGTCGATGGCATACAGTACTAGGGATGTCGCGCAATCGATGCTGGCGACTTCAGGCGTGGCCTTGGGCGAACTGCGCGTCGATGGTGGCGCGACAGCCAACGACTGGTTGATGCAATACCAAGCCGATGTGCTCGGCGTTTCGGTGGGGAGGCCCGCTCATCTAGACACGACGGCTTTAGGGGCGGCCGGCCTTGCCGGCTTGGCGACAGGCCTATGGGATTCGCCGGCTGACTTCGCAGCGAGCAGAGAGTACGAGTGGTTCAAACCGGGTGAAACGAAAGATGATTTGTACAGAGGGTGGCAGAGGGCCGTGGAGACTACGCTATATTGGGCTGATTCCGAAACTTCTTGACCCAGTGTATGTGGAGTTCTAGTATTCATTAGTTGGTTTGCTTTTTTGTTCGATAGCGGTGGTGTCACATCCTGAAGTATGAGGCGATTTGAGAAGTAATGCAGCCAAGGCACAAGTTCGTTGCGGGCGCAGTTCTGATCACGGCCAGCGTGGGTTACCTGATGGTCTCGGGTGTCCGAGACACTGGGGTGTACTTTGTGACCCCCGTGGAGTTGGCCCAGCGAGTGGCGTCCGATACATCCATTCATAGCAAGGGCATCCGGATGGGCGCCCGTGTCGTCGCCGGTTCTATCCGTCGCGACGTCGCATCACAAACGGTGTACTTCGACGTTTCTGATGGTGACCAGACATATCCCGTTGTCTATCGCGGTCTACCGCCCGACACATTCGATGGCGATGTTGACGTCGTTGTAGAAGGGCGCTTGGAGAAGGACGGCGTGTTCCACGCAACAAGCCTCCTTGCCAAGTGCGGCTCGCGGTACGAGGCTCAACCTACGGCATGATTAAGTGACGGTTCTTGGCGAACTGTCTCTGTGGCTCGCGTTGTTGCTGGCCGCGTGGGGCACGGTGGTCGGGATACTGGGTGGGAGGACCGGCCATCCCGACTTGGTCGCGAGTGCAAGGCGAGCCCCCTACGCGCTTCTCCTCGTAGTCACTGTCACATCGATATGTCTTCTGGTCGCTCTTTTGCGGCACGACTTCAATATCCAGTACGTCTACCAGTACAGTAGCCGAAACCTTCCGACGCCATACCTGATCTCAGCCTTCTACGGTGGTCAGGCTGGAAGCCTTCTATTCTGGCTACTCGTTCTCTGTGGATTCGCCGCGGCAGCCCAGTGGCTAACGCCCAAGCGGTACAACCACCTGATGCCTTACGTTGCCGCTGTGACATCTGGTGTAACGCTGTTCTTCGTGCTCGTATCACTGTTCGCTTCGAGTCCGTTCGAGCGATTGCAGTTCACTCCTCCTGATGGAGCAGGCCTCAACCCACAACTGCAGAACCCAGGGATGGTGTTTCACCCTCCGTTGCTGTTTCTCGGGTACGTCGGGATTACCATCCCATTTGCGTTCGCAGTTGCAGCATTGCTGACGAACCGGCTCGACACCGGCTGGTTGCACGCTATCCGTAAATGGACAATCGTATCTTGGGTGTTCTTGTCAGCCGGAATCACGCTCGGCATGTGGTGGGCGTACGTTGAACTCGGTTGGGGAGGGTATTGGGCGTGGGATCCAGTCGAGAATGCGTCACTAATGCCGTGGCTCACCATGACGGCATTCTTGCATTCGGTAATGATACAGGAAAAACGCGGGATGCTGAAGAAATGGAACATGATACTCATCATGTTGAGCTTTGTTCTATGCATCTTCGGCACTTTCATCACCCGCAGCGGAATCATATCGAGTGTACACTCGTTCGCGCAGTCATCAGTCGGTAACTACTTCTTGGTGTTCCTGATCTTCCTCGTTGGCGGCCTGGCTGCCCTGGTGTGGACAAAGCTGCCACAGCTGGAGTCCGAGGCGACTCTAGAAAGCATGGTCTCTCGAGAGGCAAGCTTTCTCTTCAACAATCTTCTCCTAGTAGGGATGGCCTTCACAGTTCTCTGGGGGACGATGTTCCCCGTTGTGTCGGAGGTTTTCAAGGGCGTACGAGTCACAGTTGGGCCTCCATTCTTCAATCAGGTGAACGTGCCCATTGGCCTTGCGCTGTTGACACTCACGGGGATTGGTCCACTGATCGCGTGGCGCCGTGCTTCACCAGCCAATTTGAAGCGCCAGTTTGTGGTACCCCTGGCTGCTGCAGGGAGCGTTGCGGTGCTCGGTTGGATGGCCGGAGTGCACCACGCCTATGCCCTGTTGACAATTACGACTGCAGCATTCGTGACTGCGACGATTCTGCAGGAGTTCATCAAGGGTACGGCAGCACGGCGCCGGCTCAACAATGAGAACTATCTGATTGCGTTCGGTCGACTCGTGGCCAGGAATCGTCGCCGTTACGGAGGGTACATCGTCCACGCAGCCATTGTGATTTACTTCGTGGCATTCATTGGGGATGTATACAAGACTGAGCTCGAAGTCTCGTTGAAGCCGGGTGACACCGCAACGATCCAGTCGCCATTCGGGCACGAGTATCTATTCACTCACGTCGGCATATCTCAATACGATCAACTCAACCGCTTCGTATATGCGGCGAGCCTCGAAGTGACCAAATCGGGTCGCAGAGACGGGGTGATGACGAGTGAGATGCGTCAGTATTTCGATTCTATGGGTCAGCCCACATTTCAACCGTCCACGGAGCCTGCGATTAGAAGTGGTATGTTGGAGGACCTCTACATCGTCTATGCAGGGTCTCCTGATGGAACGGAGGAAGCGGTCTATAGGTTCACCATTACTCCACTGGTATGGTGGCTGTGGTTCGGAGGCGCGTTACTCGTGGTTGGAGGAGCGATTACGCTGTGGCCAGGTGGTGGACCTAGTCGCGCTGCCGTGCAGCGCGCGCTCGACGGGTATCAGGCGAGGATGGTTGGCAAGGAGGCTGTCGCCGGTGCTCAATAAAGACCAACTGGTCTGCCTTGGGGCAGTTCGGCTATGAGCGAGCTACTCGCTGGCGTCGTGGTGGCGGTGGCCGCTCTGGCACTCGTACTCGAGCCCCTTGTGAGAGGCCGAACAGGGTCGGTCGCCGCTGTGGCTGGGTCGCCGGAGGATGAAAACTTCGACTTCATTGACGTGGAGGAGTCAGGGTCACCCAAGATCCAGGCTCTCCTAGCGCTGAAGGAGATCGAGTTCGACCGCGAGACGGGAAAGCTTTCCGACGAAGACTACGCTGCTATGAAGGTCAACTACCAACGCGCGGCGTTACGGGCGATTGAACGGGAGGAAGCCGGCCCAGAGGAGTCGCGCGGTGAGGCAATGGTGGTATGTCCGTCGTGTGGTCCCCGTCCAGAGTCGAGCGCGAAGTTCTGTTCTAACTGTGGCAGGGCACTGGAGATCGCTCGCGGAGGGGTACGATGCAGTGGGTGCGGGACGCCGGCGCCCCCGGGAGCAAAATTCTGCGGCGAGTGTGGGACCGCACTCTAACCTGAAGTTCCCCGGCGTGATCGAGCGTAACCTATTGATTTGTTTGCAGATGTGTTGATGGGCGGTTGCCTTCTACTGGGAACAGTTGAGGCCGAGT
>CAYTDU010000392.1:0-5454 GCA_964436395.1 uncultured Gemmatimonadaceae bacterium
CTCGGTGGTCTGCGCAACGTTAACAAGCAATTCGGCTTGGCCACGCCGGTTGGCATCAATTCGACCACCGGCATCGCGGGGCTCACACTGGGTGGAGGGTTTGGGTGGCTGAGCCGCAAGCACGGCCTGACCGTCGACAACCTGCTCGCAGCGGACATCGTCACGGCCGATGGTGATTTCCGGAGGGCAAGCGCCGATGAGAACTCGGATCTCTTCTGGGGGATACGCGGTGGCGGAGGCAACTTTGGGGTTGTCACCTCGTTCGAGTATGAGGCTCATGCGGTAGGACCCGAGGTCCTTTCCGGCCTGATAGTTCATCCGTTCTCGGATGTGCGCAACGTACTGAACTACTACAGGCAATTCGCGGCTAGCGCTCCTGAGGAGTTGACCGTCTGGGTAATCCTCAGAAAGGCACCGCCGCTTCCTTTCTTGCCCGAGGAGGTTCACGGAACGGAGGTAGTGATTCTCGCGACCCTTTACGCGGGAGATACGGCGGACGGAGAAAAGGCGCTCGCGCCGCTTCGCGCGTTTGGCGAACCGATTGCGGATGTGATCAGCCCGCACCAGTTTGTGGACTTTCAAGCCGCATTCGATCCACTGCTCACGCCCGGCGCACGGAATTACTGGAAGTCGCACGACTTTTTGGAGCTGAGCGATGAACTGCTCGACACGTTGGTTGAGTTCGCCGGCGATTTGCCGAGCCCTCACTCGGAGATCTTCATCGCACACATGGGCGGTGCCACAAACAGAATAGCGCCGGACGCAACGGCGTATCGTCACCGCGACACCGAATTCCTCATGAACGTTCACGGTCGCTGGGAGGAAGCGGCTGAGGACGAAAGGAGTGTAGCATGGTGTCGGAGTTTGTTCGACGCCACCGCTCCCTTCGCTACCGGCGGTGTGTATGTGAACTTCATGACCGAGGAGGAAGACGCACGGGTGCCGGAGGCGTACGGAGCGAGTTACGACCGTCTCGTCGAGCTAAAACAGAAATACGATCCGACGAACCTCTTCCGATTGAATCAGAATATCAGTCCGAACGGCGGGCGATGAAGCGAGGAGCAGCTATCGGAATCCGTTCACGCACATGCGTACAAGAAATGATCGATGTCCATGATCGTTTGAAAGGTGCGCTGTTCGGTAGCTACGCAATCGAGCGTGAACTCGGCGTCGGCGGTATGGCCGTCATCCATCTCGCCCGCGATCTCAAACACGACCGCAATGTGGCGCTCAAGGTCCTCCGCCCCGAACTGGCTGCAGATGCTGCTCGGTGTGCTGAAGAGAGATGAGTCTGGAAATGCCGTGGACGATGCCATGGAACTCGCGGAGGCAGGCTTTGTGTATTGCCGCGTTGGTGTGGCCCTAGGTTTGGCCGCAGCCGCCAGAATGGGGTACCCGAATTGACGTGCAATGGGACCCCTGTGTCCGGATGCGAGTCCCTTGCACCAAGAGATCGGATCACACAATGAGCAAGAATTCCGACACGTACAGAATCGCCGCCGTTCAGGCATGCCCCGTCTTCCTGGACCTGAACGCAACCATTGACAAGGCATGCTCCATCATAAAGGAGGCTGGTAGTGCCGGCGCGGCACTGGCCGCCTTTCCGGAAGCGTTCGTTCCGGGTTATCCGGTTTGGGTGTGGTTCATCCCGCCCGGCCATACCGCTCCGATTCGAGAGCTTTACGCAAGGTTGGTCGAGAATTCCGTCGCGGTACCGAGTGAGGCCACGGATCGACTTTGTGTGGCCGCAAAGGACGCCGGTGTAGGCGTCACAATCGGTATCAATGAACGAAACGCCGAGACCAGTGGCTCAACACTTTACAACACTCTGCTCTACATAAGTCCAAAAGGCACCATACTGGGTAAGCATAGGAAGCTCATACCGACTGCGGGAGAGAGACTGGTTTGGGGGCAGGGAGACGGCAGCGATCTGCGGGTGTACGAGTATCCTTTTGGAAGGGTCGGGGGCCTGCTGTGCTGGGAGAACTACATGCCGCTCGCTAGGTATGCAATGACAGCATGGGGCACTGAGATCTTTGTCGCACCCACTTGGGATCGCGGTGAACCGTGGCTGTCGACCATGAGGCACGCCGCAAAGGAAGGTCGGTGCTTCGTGATCGGTTGCTGTTCTGCGATGAAGAAGACCGACATACCCGACAGCTTTAGCTTCAAGGAAGAATACCTGCAGGCAATTGAAGATTGGGTCAATCCCGGTCTTTCAGTGATCGTCGATCCGGATGGGAAGATCGTGGCCGGCCCCGCCGAGAAGGAAGAAACGATACTGTATGCCGATGTGCGGCGAGATTTGATAACGGGCCCCAGGTTCCAACTGGACACGGTTGGTCACTACGCACGGCCCGACGTGTTCGAGTTACGAGTGCACAGAACGCCCCGGCCGATGATTGCGGAGGTGGAGGAGTTGTTCTTGGAAGACTGAATCAGAGCGCTCTACCGTAGATGTGTAGATGATGTTCTAATACTGTTGTGCTGCTGTCAGGTATCAGCAGCACAGTGACGAGGTTGCTCTCCACTCCCTCCCGTCGGTGGACGTCTGCCGCATAAGTAAGCCACTTGCTGCAATGATTCGGTTGCCACCTTCGTGATCTCGGGCCGTATCCTTCCGCGTGCCTTCACCTTGCTTTCCCAAACAAGCCGAGGCGACATTATGGGTATGGTCGCGCCTTTGTACTACTCCGCCGAGATGGTCCGCGCTCTTCCCGACGACGGGAAGAGATACGAGACGGTTCACGGGGAGCTGCTCGTGACGCCGGCACCACGTGCATGGCATCAGGAGGTGTTGAGCCGCCTGTTCGTGAGCCTGCGATTGTACATCGAAGCCAACAGGTGTGGTCATCTCTTCCAATCCCCGGCCGATATCTCCTGGGGGCCGGACACCCTGGTTCAACCCGACCTGTTTGTCGTCGACCTCGAACAAGCAAAATCGATGGACTGGTCGAGGATGAAGGATTTGCTACTGACTATGGAAGTCCTGAGTCCAACTACGGCACGATTCGACAGGCACACAAAACGACGTCTGTACCAGGAAGTGGGAATTCCGTTCTATTGGATCGTCGATCCAGACGGGAAGATGGTGGAGGTGTGGACTCCAGGTGCACAGTGTCCCACGGTGGAACGAGGAATGGTGAAGTGGAAGCCAGAAGGTGTCCACGAAGAGTTCCTGCTGGATCTAGAAGAGTTGTTCAAGCCAATCTGATCTCGAGAATCGAGGCTTGTCTATAGCAACACCGAAACGATGTTGCTCTCCAACCCCTCACCGGCCTTGTTGAAGGTGACTACGCGATACTCTAACTCTACGCCTCGCTCCTGATTCTGTAGCACGGTGGCAGTCTCAAAGCACCGGGCATCATCGCGCCATTCAGCTGTGCCGTGATGTCGGACCTGAATCTGGTAGTAGGCCACGGGGCCGCCGCCCTTGGGTTTTTTCCAGTCGATCGAAACCCAACCCGGCCCTTCACGTTTTACGCTTAAGTGCCTTGCAGGTCCGGGGGGCTGCATCGGTGCCGCTTCTCTCCGTTTCCTCCAGCCGATTGCGCCGAGTTTCGTGTTGTCGAAACCGACCGCATGCTCTGCATAGCTGAGTTGCAGCTTCATGTCTCGAACGAGAGTGTTCAGTGCTTTGTCTTTTTCTTGGACTGACTCGGCCAACGCTGCTCGGGCAAGAACGGTCTCGTTGTGAGCCCGAACGTATGCGTCCAGAGTCTTCCTGAGATCCTCCGCGGGGATTGGGGGGGAAGGGAAGTCCTCTGGGTTTTCGATCATCCCAGAAATAATCGAGCGCGCCAATGCAGCGATCTCAGCTTCTCGTCGGGGGAATCGTCGCACAGTTTTTCTCCGCCGCTAGCGAAATTCGGATCGTTCAGGTCGTATGTAATATGTTACAGTGCCAATTGACGATTAACATAAGCCAATCAATATTATATAAAATACTATATATACATAAAATTTACGATAGGCATAGAAATAATACGATTGCTTATTAATAATATACAAACATTTTAATATTAAGACGATATAATTGTATAAATGTAACATTGGCTATTATATTTTACTATAGTCGATATATAATATACTAACGACAATATAATAATACTATTGACATTACATAATTGGCATTATGTTTTTGCCTATTGCAACCACTCCCGCGGCGATCCATAACCTCGCGACCCTGAGCATTGATGCGTCCAGCGGAACCCTTGGTCATCGGAGGCTGGCTTGAGGCCGCCCCCCAGTCTATCGAATTACCGGATTGTCTCACGCCTCACGCGCTCTACCGCTTTGGCGTTCAGGAAGTAGTTAGCCCGAACGCCGCGGAGTTCATCTGCCGCGGAGAAACGCGGAAGGACCCGGACGTTTCAGCGGCAACTAATACGAGGGTATCTTCAACTCGCTCACCCAAGTCGAAATCCCGCTCCACGTGATGGATTGCAACCATTCGGACCAGTTGGGTATCCAACTATTACAACAAGTGCAATAGCTGCTTTTGGACTAGCTGAGCGGGAACTGACCATGAGTGAAACCGAGAATCGAGATCCTCGGCGCCATTTGCCGCTGCATCCCAACGATTTCGAGATACTGTTGTCATTGAACGAGTCGGAGAAGCACGGCTACCGCATCATCCGGGATATCGAACAGAGGACCGAAGGAGCGATCAGGCTCGGCACGAGTACACTATATGCCGCAATCAGGCGGCTGCTCGCCGCCGGCATTCTAGAGGACGCTGGAGACAAGGCGCTCGAGGCTTCAGGAGGCCCGCCGCGCAGGTACTACCGCATAAGTGACCTGGGAAGCGAGCTGTTGCGACTCGAGGCGCTGAGGTTGCAGGAAGTCGCTGCCGCGGCCCGCAAACGAATTCTGGAAACCGAAGCGAGCGGCTGATCGAATGAAGAGCCCTTCTCGGATCATCTCGACGCTGTACCGAGTAGCGTACAGGGTGCTTTCGCCGGCCGAACTGAAGAGCTTCGAACGCGTTGCGATCGAGGCTTTTGCCGACCGCCAGGACGCGACCAGGGGATTCGTCGCTCGGTGGCGGCTTCTAGTTTGGGAGATTGGGGACCTGCTTGCAACGCGGGTCAAACAAACGCAGGCCCGACCGACGACCCTATTGCGAAGGCGGGGCGTTCAGGCAACGACAGGAACCCTACAGTATTCACTTCGCACACTGCGGCGGAATCCCGGATTTGCGCTGGCCGCGGTTGTCACGCTGGGGCTCGGCATTGGGTTGGCCACGTCGATCTTCGGTGTGGTGAACGGAGTCCTGCTGAATCCCCTGCCGTACGGCAACGAAAGCAGCATAGTCGTGGTCACAAACAGTACCGGTGAAGGCAGGCTCGGTCTTTCCGAGAAGGAGTCGATTCGCTATCGCGAGCTTCACGGCACGTTCCAACATCTGGGCGGAAGGTTTACGCACCTGAAGTGTAAATTTTTCCTCAGCAG
>CAYTDU010000393.1:0-5441 GCA_964436395.1 uncultured Gemmatimonadaceae bacterium
CCGCACCGGCAAGGAGCGTCCCTTTGCGATGCCCAAGAAGTGCCCGGTTTTCGGTAGCGAAGTCGTCCGTCTGGAAGGGGAGGTTGCCTACCGCTGCCTGAACGTCTCTTGCCCAGCGCGTATCAAGGAGTCGATACACCATTTCGTCTGCAAGGGCGGGTTTGACATTGATGGTTTCGGGACAAAGCTCATCGCCCAGCTCGTCGACAAGGGGATCATCCAACGGGTGAGCGACATCTTCCATCTGGACAAGGATACGCTGGTGGGGCTCGAGCGGATGGGGTCCAAGTCTGCGAGCAATCTGCTTGCTGCGGTCGAGAGCAGCAAGACCATCATCTTACCGAGGTTTCTGCTCTCGCTGGGCATTCCGGAGGTCGGCGAGCACACGGCGATGCTTCTGGCAAAGGCGTTCGGCAACCTAGAAGCGTTAATGGAGGCAACGGAGGAGGCCCTTGTCGGCCTTCAAGACATCGGCCCTCGCACCGCCGAGGCAATCGTCGACTTTTTTGCCAATCTGGAGAATCGAAAGATGATCTCAGAGCTGCTTGAGGCCGGTGTGATCATAGAACAAGCCCGGCGGGAGAGTTCGACCGAGCTTGGCGGCAAGCGATTTGTGTTCAGCGGCGCGCTGTCTTCCATGACGCGCGAAGAGGCGGCACAGCGCGTGAAGGGCGGTGGCGGCGCAGTTGTCTCCTCAGTCAGTCGCCGGACGGATTATGTTGTGGTCGGTGAGAATCCGGGATCCAAGGTGGACAAGGCGCGCAATCTAGGTGTGCCCACTCTGACCGAGGCGGAGTTTCTCGCGCTGGTTGAGGGCAATGCCTAATCCCACCTTGCTCGAGCTGAGCCGCGAGGAGCTCGACCGATTTCTGGAGGCTCACGGCGAGCCGAGTTTTCGTGCCCAGCAGATCTGGCAGGCCATCTATCGCGATCTCGTCTGCTCGTATGAGGCAATCACCACTCTTCCGTTGTCCTTGCGCAGGTTGTTGGCGGCAGAACTGCCGTTGGAAGCGCTTGTACCGATTGAGTCGATCAAAAGCGCGGACGGCGGCACGCGCAAGGTGCTATTCCGGCTGGTCGACGGTGAGACGATTGAAACGGTTCTCATGCGATATGCTCAGCGGCAGACGATCTGCTTGTCTGCCCAGGTCGGCTGCTCGGTGGGCTGTTCCTTCTGTGCCACTGGCAGGGGCGGGTTTGTGCGAAATCTTACCGTGGGAGAGATCGTTGGGCAGGCACTTCACTTCGCGCGCGAGCTCTACAGTTGTACCGAGCGCCTGACGAACATTGTCTACATGGGCATGGGAGAGCCGTTTCTCAACTACGACGCGACGCTGAAGTCGATCCGCATCCTCAACGATCAGAACGGATTTTCCCTTGGGGCAAGGGCGTTCACCGTGTCCACAGTGGGGATCGTTCCTGGGATCGAGCGGTTTGCCGATGAGAACCTGCAGGTGAATCTTGCGGTCTCGCTGCACGCTGCAAGCGATACGTTGCGAGATAGGCTGGTTCCGAGCAACCGACGATACCCACTTGAGAAGCTGATCCGTGCTTGTCGAGGCTACATGGAGCGGACAAACCGGCGGGTGACCTTCGAGATAGCCTTGATCGAAGGGGTGAACGATTCTCGAACACACGCACGCGAGGTGGCGGCCTTGCTTTCCGATCTCCTGTGTCACGTCAACTTGATTGCGCTCAACCCGATCCCTGGTTGCTCGTTTCGCCCCAGTTCCCGGGAGCGCACGCAGAAGTATGCAGAAAAGCTGCAGCGAGCAGGAATTCCTGTGACGATTCGTCTGCGCAGAGGGGTTGAGATACAGGCAGGCTGTGGTCAGCTGCGAGGTCGCTCAGACTGTGGGTGAGGGCCGAACCTCACTCATTGAGCAGGCCGCGGTAGAAGTCGAGCGCACGGTGTCCCCACTGCTCTGACAGGTGGTTGAGTCCCTGTTTGACGAGTTGACGGGCCCTTTCGCGGCTGATGTTCATGGCCCTGCCGACGTCGGCCAAGGAATATGGGCAGCCATCTTCAACGCCGTAGTGGAGTCGGACGGCAAACGCCTCGCGCGACGGGAGATGGTCAAGCACCTGCTCCAGCTCATCGTGGAACAACAGGCGCAGCGCTTCCCTCTCCGGAGAGAGCGCCGTTTGATCCTCAATCAGCTCTTCCAGCGTCTCGTCACTGTCTCCACCGGCCGCCTGGTCAAGGGAGAGAATCTCGTTCACCTGGGTCTCTATCTGGCGGAGACGTTCAACCGAGATCCCCAGAGCCTCGGTGATTTCCTCGTCTTCTGCAAGTTTGTCGTTGGCAAGGCTGCGCATCTGTTCCAGCCGGCGCACGGCGCGGAACAGATAGTCGGGGATGCGGATTATGCGGGAATAGTCGGTGATGGCCGCAAGGATCGCTCGGCGGATCCACCACGAGGCGTACGTGCTCAGCCGGTAGCCGCGCTCGGCGTCGAACCGGTCGACCGCCTCGATCAGGCCGATGTTCCCCTCCTGGATGAGATCGATCAGCGGAAGTCCGACGCCTTCATACTCGCGGGCAATCTTCACCACGAGGCGAAGGTTCGAGGTGATCAGCCTCTCTCGCATCCCTTTTCTGCCTTTGGCCATTTCGCGGGCGAGGCTGCGTTCTTCCTCCTGCGAGAGAATGGGGAATCGCGCAATCTCGCGGAAGTAGATCCGCAGGATATCGACGCCGTCACGCATCGCTTGCTGCACTGTTCGACTATTCGCTTCCATGGCCTCTGGCATTCCCGTTCACCGGACAGACTTTACGCAAGCCGAGTATTGATGTGCAAGGTGCATCGGTCAGTCGGGAAAGGCGTCGGATGCGACCTCGACCACGTCGAGTTCGATAACTCGTGACGGGATACCGAGCGTGGAAGTCAGGCTGGGGTTGGTTCGGTCGTTGTCTCCGGAGACGAGTTCCTTGATGTAGAGTCCACCCTCGCTTCGCAGTCTGAGTTCGGCCTGTCTGGAGGAGAGCTGTGTCGCTTCTGCGCCGAGGAGGCGACGCTCTCGCACCCGATCGGCTCGGCGATGGGCAACGCGTTGTGGCGTACGCTGTTGGATCGTACCCACAAGCTTCGTCACGGCCTCGGTAAGGGTGTCTGGTTGAATTTCGTCTTCGAAGGCCACGAGGGCGCGATACGTCTTTTGGGCGTCGGCTTCCTTGACGAGAGCGACCGTCTCTCGTGACACGAATCGAAGTCCGCTGACACTCACCTTGTCCGCTGCCTCGCCGTTCACCCGACGTTCCAGGGAAGGCAGATCAATGCCGCGGATTTTCGGAGAAGCGACTTCAAGCACGAACGGTCGACCGCCCCCCAACATCCGTGCGTCGATGTCCTCCCGTCCGGCCCCGTGAAGGTGCGCTTCAGTCGAATGCGCAGCTTCAAGAAACGGCGCCGCGATGAGTTCCTCCACCGACTCGGGATACTGCTTGCCGGTGAAGTTGCACGTCTCACATCCTCTCCCTCGACACCGGCGGCACGGCCAGAAGGTCTGTGGAATTCCTCGAACGAGCTTGCGATATCGTCCGTAGATGTACAGGGAAAGGATACGGAGCTCAATTGCCTCCTGCGGTAGATCGATGATGAAGGTCAAGTGCGGATGGGAGAAGTTGACCGTGCCGCAGCCGAGTTGCGCCTCAAATGCTTTACCGACCTCACGATTGAACGCGTGCTTGAGTGGCTCGGAAAGACCGCTGGAGAATCTCTCTGCCAAGACGATCTCCATCTGGCTGAGGCGTGGGGTCAGCCGTACCCCGAACAGGTAGCTGGCGAACTCGATTCCTTGAGCGGCAGTTGTGGCGCGAGTGGCCCACTCTCCAACGCGCTCGAACAATCCCTCGCAGATCCAGCACGTGCCGTGTTTGCCAGCTACATCAAGCATGGCCAACACAGTGCGTAGCGCTTCGCCGCGATCACGGTTGGTGAGGCCGTGGCCGAGTTTGCCAAAAGCGCGGCCGAGACAGTCATCGCAAATGGGGCCGGCATGCAGGAGGGTTGCCGCTGCGTCAATGATCTCTTGCTTCTGCCACGCTTGGTCCTTGGGGTTCACGCGTCCTCACTTTGTATGTAGCTGCGGTAGTAGATCAGCTCTTGATCTTCGTACATGAAACCGAGTGCCTCAAGTTCCTGGGCAACGGCGGAGGAGCCTACCGGCTTTCCGGCCCACTGCTTCACACGGATCGACTTTGATCGCGATATATCAGAAATCAGTTGTGGCAGGAGCGCCAGGGCAGTTCGGCGATCATTGCGAGTTAGTACAGCTAGCGGAGTCAACCGTTCCCCGCGGTTCTCAATCGCCAGGATGGGGATGCCGCGCTTAAGCACAAGAAAGTTGGCCGGGTGACGGCGGAGAGCATACGCCTCTTTGCCCAAAACCCTCACCGGAAACGGGGACGAAGCCCCGTACAGGTTCGCTGGGTCGCAGGTGTTTAGTAGGACGGGCCGCTCAGTGGATTGCGAACGCATCAGTTCTTCTGTTGCTTCGCGAAGCGCAAACTGGCTTCCGGAAAGCCCGGACACAAACAACCCGCGTTCCACATCTCCCCGCCATTCTAGACGCGAAAGCACCGGATAGAGGCTCCTCCAAAGGATGGGCGACCGCTCCAGCCAGAGCACCTCTCGACAAAGGAGGCCGAACCGGGCAAATAACCGTCGGGCGATCGTCTCGGTCTCCTCTGAAGAGATGTCCCTTTGAACGGATGGAAAGGCGGACCAACGACCCGCTGTACCGACCCAACCTCCTGCGCGTCGCCTACCGGGTTGCCACAACTCCTTGCGTGGGCGTCCGGCCCAGATCGGTGCAAGGGAATCGTTCGCCACCCGGCCGGACCACATGAGGGTCCACAAGGCAGCGGCTACCTGAGAGGGTGGTGCGTTCTGTTGGGCGGCGATTTCGTTTAAGAAACTTGCCCCGTGTTCCCGCAGGGTTGTAATCACCCGGTTCGCCATGTCGCTATTAGCAGGCTCTCCCTCCGCAGAGAAGGCAAGGAAGCCCTGCATCTGCCCTCGTGGAGAGAACGCGATTCGCATTGTGCCTTCACCGTGTGCCATTCCCCGCCACACGAATTCTCCCGTGCGCAGGAGTGTGTCTAGATGATCTTTGCGATAGCCTCGTACACGTGTTCGCAGAACACGCGGCCACACCTCCAGTGGAAGATAGAGCCACGCAAATTGCGTCAAGACCTCGCGTGTGCCTTCCAGGCCGTCGAGGGGGGCACGGAGGTGCTGAAAGCTCAGCAGGAAATCGGAGAACGCACTCGGAGGTACAGCCTTAACGTGGCGGCGGCGCAGGGAGAGCGTCAACCGACGGATCCCGGCAGCTACGTCGGGGTTACAAAAACTCGGCGGGCCCTCAGATTGGGCGATTTTCACCAGCTCCATCCCGCCGAGGAGTTTCTCAAGGAGCTGTTCGGAAATGGGATAGCG
>CAYTDU010000394.1:0-5441 GCA_964436395.1 uncultured Gemmatimonadaceae bacterium
CAGGACGACATGTCCTCCCTTTTTGCGTTGAATGATGGCGTCGAGGAGCTCTCGTTCTGGAAGGGGCTCTTCTACAGGTCCCTTTTTAAGGGATTGCGCCGGCCCCAAGGCAGTGATATCGAAATCTTTCGACAGGCGATGGTGGATCATCTCGAAAATCAGCGACTCTACCCCTATCTCGAACAGATTGAATACAAAGACCAGACGATGCCCGGCTTCGAGAACTCCGTCGAGGATGTCGCGATGTACAACTACCGCGACCAGATAGAGGCGGCGGGTGTGAACACCTACACGAGGGCCGGATGGCTCGACGCCGAGGTGGCCAAAGGAGCACTCCAGAAGTATCTCACCATAGCTTCACCCCAGAAACTAGTGATCGGACCGACCGGCCATCAGCTCAGCAATATCGTGGATCTCTTCGGCGAAGACGGGGCTGAACCGAGTTTCTCCACGGCGCCCCGAGATATCTGCGAGGGCATGTTCGAGTACTTCGACCGCCATTTGAAAGCGGGGTCGGAACTGCAGGAAGCCCGGCGGATCCTGTATTTCACCTATGGCGTAAATGAATGGAACCGGACGAGCCTGTGGCCACCCGAGGGTTTTTATCACGACACACTGTATCTGTCGGGAGAGAACACCCTGGAGCACGCCGCTCCCCGGGCGGGCGCTGGCAGCGACAGCTACACGGTTGACTTTACCGCCACCACCGGCGCTCAAAACCGCTGGATGGCTCAGATGGGGAACACCGTACGATATGGAGACCGAGTGGCGGAGGATGGCAAGCTCTTGGTGTACACCTCGGCGCCGCTCGAACGGGACCTCGAGATGACCGGCAGTCCTACGGTCCACCTCTACGTTTCGTCAGACCACGAGGACGGTGCATTCCACGTTTACCTGGAGGATGTCTCACCCGATGGACGCGTTACGTACCTGACGGAGGGGCTTCTGCGTGCCATTCACCGAAGAGAGCACGATCCGTCAGATGCCCCATTCGTCCCGCTTGGCACGTACCACTCGTTCAGGGAGGAGGACGCTCGACCCCTGGTTCCCGGTGAGGTGGCCCAAATCGGGATCACGCTGCTTCCCTTCTCCACCGTATTCAGGGCAGGACACTCTATTCGCGTCGCGATTGCCGGCCATGACATGTCCATGAAGGACCGCTGTCCTCCTGAGGGAACACCGACCGTCACTGTCGAACGCAATGCTGCTAATCCCTCGCGGTTGGTGCTGCCGGTCAGACCGTACATTCGCTAATACATCTGTGTGCTGAGCGAACAGCGCTAGAAACAACTGAAGGGGTTGCGGCGCACTTCCGAATCCAGCATGCATTGCGATATTGAGTTGTATGATCACCCGCGTCCACCGAGCGCTGGGCGATTGAGATCAAGCTCACCTCGAACCCCACCTCGGCGACGTTCGACAACAAGCCCACAATCATCAAAGGTGAATCATGTCCGAACCCCTAAGGACTCCACTGCACGACCAACATGTGAAGCTCGAAGCACATATGGCGGAATTCGCCGGTTGGAACATGCCCATCAACTATCCCCTGGGCATCTTTGGTGAGCACCTCGTAACCCGTAAGCGGGCTGGCATATTCGACGTATCCCATATGGGCCGTTTCCGAATAACGGGATCAGACGCATTGCCATTCCTCAGTCATGTGCTAACCAGCAATCCGAACGCCCTCGATGTTGCGCTGAGTCAATACACATTGATACCCAAACCAACAGGAGGTGCCCTGGACGACGCCTATCTCTATCGATTTGAAGAGGACGCCTACGATCTAGTTGTAAATGCCGCAAATCGTGATGTCGACTGGAATCATCTGCAAAACGCGTCACAGGATTTCGGTGACGTCACACTGGAAGATCAAACTGAAGCCGTAGCTCTCATCAGCCTGCAGGGCCCTCAGGCACGGCAGATACTGGAGGGTGCCATTGAACAGGGCGCGCTTCCAGATCCGATGCGCAACGCCCTGTCTGATGCCACCGTCGGAGGTGCAGCGGTACGCATCGCGCGCACCGGGTACACGGGTGAGCCCATATGCTTCGAGATATTCGTGGACAGCGCGAATGCGGTTGCGCTGTGGGACCTCCTGATCGACGGGGGAGCACAACCCGTAGGGTTGGGCGCACGGGATACGATCAGGCTCGAGGCGGCCCTGCCGCTCTACGGACACGAACTCGGTACCGACCCTGGGGGTGCCGAAATCCCCCTCTTTGCCATCGCGAATGGCCGTGTCGGTGTGAGCTTCTCGCCACTCAAAGGGGATTTTATCGGCCGTGAACCGCTGCACGCGCAGTTCGAGGCGCTCGCCGCCATCATGAGGCGTGATTATCGCGCTGCTGGTGCACTGCCACGCATCGTCAAGCCCATCGCCCTGGCAAGCAAAGGCATAGCGCGAGCGGGCAGCGCGGTCTACAAGAACGAAAGACAAGTCGGCTGGGTCACAAGCGGCACGATGGTACCCTACTGGGGTCAGGAAGGAGAGGGCCTCGACAGCAGGTTCGTGGATGAGAGCAGGAAACGGGCTATCGGGCTCGCCCTGTTGGATCATGACCTCATCGACGGCGATCGCTTGGAGGTGGATGTCAGAGGAAAGCGCTGCGATGCGCTGGTGGTGCCGTATCACCTGCGGAGCGAAGCACCGCCCTACACGTACCCGATCACGTACGACCAGATCTTCGAACGAGAGCAGCCTGCACCACGGACAGTTGAAGCGCCGAAAGAGATCCGGACTCTGCTCGAGAAGGCTATCGCCAATACCGAATGGCGCCAGCAGCAGTGTATCAATCTGATTCCGTCCGAGCAGAGCCCGTCCGTGTTGACGCGCCTGCTCTCCGTCATGGACCCCGTGTGCCGCTACGCCGAACACAAGGCACTCAAGGCCTTCAACGACGCCGAGGTTTTCTTTTACCAGGGCACGGACTTCATCGCCGAGGTCGAGAAGCTGCTCGAACAGGAGATGCGCAAGTTTCTGGGGTGTGCCGAGGTCGAAACGCGACTGGTATCCGGCCAACAGGCGAACACCGCGATGTTCAGTGCCATGGTGGATTACCTCAACAGGCACGATCGCAAGTCGGAACAGCGCCGACTGCGCAAAGTGATGAACAACCACATCATTCGCGGCGGCCACCTGAGTGCTCAACCTCTGGGAGCTCTGCGCGACTTCGTGCAGCGCAATCCGCGCACCGAACGCCCCGCGGTGGTCAACTTTCCAGTGCTGCCCGAAGACCAATTCAAGATCGACGTGGCCGCCTGCAAACAGCTCATTGAAGAAGAGCGGCCGGAGTTGATCATTCTGGGCAAGAGTATGGTGCTGTACCGAGAGCCGGTGGCGGCGATGCGGTCCATGGTCGACGCGGCCGGTCTCGATTGTGTCATCATGTACGACATGGCACACGTGCTCGGCCTTGCGGGTCCTCATTTCCAGGAGCCGTTCAAGGAAGGAGCCGATGCCGTAACCGGATCCACCCACAAGACCTACTTCGGTACTCAGAGGGGAATCATTGCGGCGAACTACGACGAGGACCATGCGCGATACCCGCTTTGGGAAGCTGTGAAACGACGGGCGTTCCCGGGGAGTGTGAGCAATCACCACCTCGGCACGCAGCTCGGACTTCTCATGGCCGCATACGAGATGAACCACTTCAAGGATGAATACCAGACAAAGGTGCTTGCCAACGCAAAAGCTTTGGCTCGCGCGTTACATGACACCGGATTGGAGGTTGCCGGCGATCCGGCGGAATCCTTCACAGAAACGCACCAGGCCATCGTGATAGTTGGGTATGCCAAGGGGCCGGCAATCGCCCGCCGTCTCGAAAACAACGGCATCGTCGTGAACTACCAGGCTTTGCCCCAGGAAGAAGGGTTCACGGCATCAGGCGGCCTGCGAATGGGGGTCTCGGAGATGACGAGGTTTGGGATGCTAGAACAGGACTTTCAGGAGGTCGCGCAGCTCATACACGACGTAATCGTGGACGATCGTGACGTAAAGCAGGACGTTGCAGATCTCAGGAGCAAGTTCGTGGAGCGGCAGTTCTGTTTCGAGAGTGGCGAGTTCGACGATCTGGTGGAGCAGCTACACCGTCTGATCTAGACGGCGGCGGGCGTGCCAACTTGGTGGCGAGCATGTGCATCAGCCGTGTGCGGCTCTATATAGGTTGGCTCGCCCCCGTTTGCCCACCGACTCGATGAGGTTCACCTTGCGCAAGCAATACACCATCTTCTGAGCCAGCTGTATCCTGACTGATGTTGCGTCGGCCAGATCTCTCGCCGTGAACGTCTCCAACCCCTCGGGCACAAACGACCGCCAATCCTCCGGTGCCTCGTACAACCTCCGCTCGACGACCTCCAGCAGCCGGCGCTCCTCGGTACCCCACCCTCTCCTGCGCCAGTTACGGTTCGCTTCGTGCTTTCTGATTTCTTCCTCACGTATCATCAGCACTTCGAGCGAGAAGTTGGGGTCCACCAGCAACTGGGGGAAACTCACGGCTTCCCAGAACAGATCTTCAACTCTTCCTCTGCGGGGTGACTTGCGGCGAGTTGTCCTACCGCCGACCTCTTTCGGCAACTTGACGATCCACTTTTCCAAGGCAATTGGGTAGATGAGCCGTACGCGGTGTGAACGAACCAGAGTATTGAGCTTCGCCTTGAGGGACGCGAGACTTCCGGTCTGAATCTCGAGCAGGAGATTGCCCCGAACGATGTCGATCACGAACCGATCGATTGCCACCTCGAATTGGTCTCCAGGCTGCGCGTACCATTCCTTCAACGATGCATGGAGCGGCTTCTCGTTCAACAGGCCGATACCTGGCGTTGTCATTCAGAACCCGCTCGTACAATCCGCTAGAGCATCACAGATGTACATCCAAACCCCCGCGCGTAATCGCCCATACCTTTTACAATAGGCTTAGGTATGTTCTTGGGACATATGTTCGCGTGAGTCAACCCACCACGTGGCAAAGGTTGTTTCGCTTCATGGCGTAGCTGTAGTTGCTGAGGGACGGGCATAGGAACTCATAGGTGCAGTCGCGGCAAGGCTTGACCCTGTTCCTAGTCCTAAGCCAGCTCCTCCCCTCTCGCAGTTCGCGGGCCACTATTTCGTGGAGAGTGTCGCTTTCGAGAGTCCCGATTGGCCCGCGATTGAGGTTGGCGTACACCTTGCCGGAGGGCATAACAGTCAGCTTGCCGAAGTCGAGTTTGTGGATCTTAGTGTTCTTCTGAATGTCCTCGCCGGTCGGCCGCGACTCGCAGATATCCGCCTTGTCGACAAAGACATACTTCTCGAAGAAATCCATGTTCTCGCCATTATAATACGGAAGCAAGCCGCTCGTATCGATGTCCAATGTTCGGCCCATGGCCCGTGCCGCTTGTAGATCAGCTTCGCTCTGGACCATGAAGAGCAGCCTACTCTTGAGTTCTGCTCTCTCCATCAG
>CAYTDU010000395.1:0-5436 GCA_964436395.1 uncultured Gemmatimonadaceae bacterium
TCTCCTAGAAAATCACCGATAGCTACTTTTTAGAGTGAACTCCTTGTTGGATATTCAGACTTCTCTTTCAGTACTACAGAACCATCCAGAAACCCGCAGCTATCGGCCTTTTTTCTTGGCCTCATTCATCGCCGTATACACTCTCTCCGCGGTCAGCGGCAGCTCATGCATACGGACACCAGTCGCATCGGCCACAGCATTCAGAATCGCCGGGATCGTCGGCATGATAGCGCCCTCGCCAACCTCCTTCGCCCCGAACGGCCCGTTCGGTTCGTTGCTCTCGATGATGATCGACTTCACGCGTGGCATGTCGAGCGAAGTCGGAATCTTGTACTCACCGAGCGACGCGTTCACGATGCGACCCTCGTCGTCGAACTTCACCTCTTCGAGCAGCGCTTCACCAAGCCCCATCGATAGGGAACCCTGCATCTGCCCTTCTACGGAAGTCCGGTTGACTATCTGCCCGCAGTCGTGAGCGTCGGTCATGGCATCGACAGTTACTTGCCCTGTCTCGAGATCGACGGACACCTCGACTATCTGAGCCGAGCAGCCGTATGCTGGCGACGTCCCGACTGCCGCACCCTTGTGTTTGCCTCCCAGGCGCGGCGGTTTGTACTTGCCATTGCCAACAATCGATCCCTTAGCAAGTGTTGCAAGACGTGCCGCTTCGCGGAATGTGAGTTCATTTCCCTTGGGCATGTCGTCCCAGCCGCGGTGTTCCTTGATGTACCTCATCCGAACGGCTTCGATGTCCGGCTTTTTCCCCCTCACCTTCACGCGGCCACCTTTCACATCCAGCCTCTCTACCGGAACTCCGAGTTCTTCGGAGACCACTGCCAACACCTGCTGTTTAACATCCTCTGCCGCCTCTTTTGCCGCATGGCCGGTCATCAAGGTCTGGCGCGACGAATACGCACCGAGATCCATTGAGTAGTCCGTATCACCAGAAGCCACCCTCACATCCGAAAGCGGAATGCCCAACGCCTCCGCAACGATCATGGCCACCATGGTGTCGGAACCCTGCCCGATATCGGCAGAGCCCGTGAAGGCTGTGACGGACCCGCCGTCTTCGGCGACTCGAATTATGACGGTGGAGTGATACGTGTCCGACCGATAGATTGGGTACGCCGCCCCAGAGACGAAGAAACCGCACGCCATACCTATGCCCTTGCCCTTGGGCAATTTGCCTTTCTTCTTGTCCCACCCGGATCCGTCCCGCACTGCCTCTATACACTCGCGCATGCCGAGCGACGACATATCGAGTTCGTTGCAGGTGACGTCGCCGGCCTGCATTATGTTCTTGAGCCGGAGATCCACCGGGTCGATGCCGATTTCCGCAGCGATGATGTCGAGCTGTTGCTCGAAGCAGGCGCGGGCAGCCACTCCACCATGCCCTCGCTGTGCGCCGCATGCAGGCTTGTTCGTATAAACACGCATGCCGTCGTATTTCATGTTGGGCAGCTTGTAGGGGCCACCGAGCAGGGACCCAGCGTAGTATACCGTCGCGATCCCGAATGAACTGTATGCCCCCCCGTCCAGCACGGCGCGGTGGTGCAGTGCGTGGATCGTACCGTCTTTCTTGACGCCCGTCGTCATCTCATGGTAGAACTGATGCCTGGCGCGCGAGTGCAAGAACACCTGTTCACGCGTGTATGCCATCTTCACCGGGCACCCGGTTTTCATCGATAGGAAGCAGGCACTCATCTCTAAAGGTGTTGCCTCAGCCTTCGGTCCGAATCCACCGCCCACGTGTGGTTTGATGACGCGCACCTTTCCAACGGGTACACCAGTGACCATCGCAACCGTGCGCTGTACATAATGCGGTGTTTGTGTAGACGTATGCAGAGTCAGATGACCCGTGTTGTCGAATTCCGCGATACATGCGTGCGGTTCAATGAAAGCGGCGTCCTGGCGCTTACTGAGGAGCCTGTCGGTCCTCACGTAGTCGCATTCGCCGAGCGCAGCCTCGTAGTCGCCAAACTCCTGGTGCACCTCTGCACCAATGTTGTTGGGATAGTCGGCGTGCAATTGCGGCGCTCCACTTCTAAGAGCAGCCTCTACATCGAGCACCGCTGGTAACTCCTCATAGTCGATCTGGATCAACTCCAGCGCTTCGAGCGCCGTTGCCAAATCGACCGCGGCTACGGCGGCTATTTCATCGCCCACATAGCGAACCTTCTCATGCGCGAACAGGGTTTCGTCGTAGCGAGCGGGCGAGACACCATATTTCGTCAGGCCGACTTCCTTTGCGGTTATGACGGCCTTGACCCCCCGAAGACGGCGAGCCCGGGATACATCTATGCGTGTGATCAACGCGTGCGCATGAGGGCTTTGCAGGATCGCCCCATAGAGCTGTCCCGGCAGGTTCAGGTCTTCGGTGTACTTCGCTCGGCCGGTCACCTTGTCAGGTGCATCGAGTTTCGGTGCACGTGTGCCCAATACAGCGAATTTCTTCGGCATCGCCCTACCTCCCCGCCCTATTCATGTTGCGAGCCGCCGACTGTACAGCCTCGACGATCTTCTGGTATCCCGTACAGCGACATAGGTTGCCGGACAGCGCCGAACGGATTTCGTGTGCTGTCGGTCGCTTCTTCTTTTCGAGCAGTGCCTTGGCAGAGAGCACCATGCCCGGAGTGCAGAAGCCACACTGAACTGCGCCCTGATCCACGAAGGCCTGCTGCACCGGGTGCAGTTCGTTTCCGTCTGCCACACCTTCGATCGTGGTCACTTCGTGGCCGTCCACCTGTACTGCTAAGACCAAACATGAATTCACGGGTGCCCCATCCAACAACACCATGCACGATCCACACTCACCCTCCCCACATCCCTGTTTCGTTCCAGTAAGCCCGAGGTCTTCGCGTAGGATCTCCGTCAAAGTACGGTTTGGAGCAACCAATAGATCTTGGTCCTCGCCGTTCACACGTATGGATATCTGCAGTTTCTTCATTTGGTCCTCCCCGCGATATCATCGCGTGCCGCCTTGCATGCTGCGGAAAGAGCACGGCGGGTTAGCACGTCGACCATCTGCCGCCGGTACTTGGCGGAGCCGCGAAAATCACTTATCGGCCGAGCCGCACGAGCCGCCGCCTTCCCTGCTATGGCGAATGCCTTATCGCCTGGATATTGACCAGCGAGCGCCTCCTCTGCATGAGCGCACCTCATCACCTTTGGCGCTACCGCACCTAGCGCAATCTTCGCTGAAGCGATCCTCCTGCCGGCGGGTGTCAGTGAGACGAACGCGGCGACGCTCACGATCGAGATCTCACAGCTGTGGCGTGCCCCGAATTTGATGTAGGCGCCACCAGTGCCCGCTTCATTCCGGGGAATGATCACATGCGTCAGAACCTCATCATCCTTGATCTTTGTCGTGCCTGGCCCAGTAACGAACCGCGTAACGGGAATCTCCCTCGTGCCATTCTTACTCGTCAGGCTCACTGCGGCGTCTAGAACCATGAGCGGCGGAATCAGGTCCGCGGCGGGCCGCGCCGTCACGAGGTTGCCGCCGATCGTAGCTCGGTTCCTGATTGGCGGCGATCCGAGGCCGGCCGCGGCGCGCCCCAGGAAGGGAATCTGTCTCGCAATAGTGCGGTTCTCCGAGATTTCGGTGGCGGTCATCAAACTCCCCACGCGAATCTCGTTCCGATCGGTGCTAAGGCCACCTAATTCTGAGACGCGGTGTATGCCCACGACGCGTTCCGGCGCAATACGTTTCCGTTTCAGGTTCACCAGTACGTCCGTACCACCCGCGAGCAATTGCGCCGAGTTTCCGTACTCATCGAGAATCTCACAAACCTCGGTGATGCTCGTCGGCCGGTCGAAATCGAACTTCGGCAGCAGCATTACCTGTCTCCCTCTATAGTCAATCTTCTATCTCCAAATAGATCTTCCGTTGTGCCGCCCACGCTATCAACACGGCAGCGTTTGCATCTGTCTGTTCCGCCCTGGAGTCTTCGGTCGCTGCTTCGCACGGCCGGCATTGGAAGTACACCCAACCGCTATACCCGCCGAACGGCGTGCCATCATCGGGACGGTTGCCCGCCTTGATCCCTCGCGCAATCTGCTCATCGACGGGCACGACCACATGATATTCGGAGCCGTCCCGCGCAAATCCGAGGTAGCCGCTGTTGCCGGTGCGCGCCGATAGTGTTGCCCGGTAGATATCTGCCCGGCGGACCTTCAGTATCATAGATGCAACCTAACGAAGAGAGGGAGAAGCGGGAGGAAAGGGAGTGAATGCTGATCAATCTCCCTCCACTCCCTGCTCTCCCTCTTCGCCAACAGGTTTGTTATAGGAAGCAGCGAGCTCCCAGTTACACCGCCATCGTCTTCGTGTAATCCGCTCCGATCACCCCACCCTTGCAGGCGGGACTCACCATGAAATCCGCGGAGTGTTTGGCCTGTACGGAAACGGCATCTGCGAGCGGTGCGCCGCAGGAATCCTGGATGCACTTCATGATCGCAGAGCGCCCGGCCTCGTTGCCGGGGGAATCTGCTGCCGGTAGACCGCTGACGTCAGACGGCATCCCGGTCAACGAGCCATCCTGCACGCTGCGCTTCGCTATGCCGTGGTCTCCATCGGTGGCGATCTTCCACACAATCTGCAACGCGTCGTCCATTGAGCCCGCATAGTCGATCAACCAACCAATTGCTTCGGTGGAACTCACAGCGTTGCCCGACAGCAGCAATGCGAACAGCATCGGCCACTGATCTGGCTGCGCCTTCCTGAACGGCCAGTGGCAACCCTCCATTCCCGGCACTACAGGGAGCGTAACCTCAGGCATCCCGAGTTTCGCGTCATCCACGGCGACGAGATAGTGGCAATGCATCATTAACTCGAGCATTCCACCTAGACACCGTTTGCCATTTACGAACCCCACCGAGATCGCGAATTCGTCGTTCAAACGTCGAGCCGTGCGGGACCAGTCGCCCGCAATTCGAGCGCCCGCTGCCGTGTTCTCGAGTGCTGGGTAGAACTCGGAAGTATCGGCGCCGACCAACTGTGTTGAGAGATGGAAATCTCCTGTCACAATCAAGCGGTCGATCCCGGCACCCTTCAGCCAATCAATGGCACTGTTCATTTCCTGATTGACGTCGGAGTTGTAGCTCTCGCGGCTGATTGTGATGACACCAACCTGACCGTCGTGCTCGGAATTCACATAGAGCTGCTGCCACTCCGCAGTATCCATGTTCCCGAAGGCGTCGGGATACCAACACGCTCCAGCTGCTGCCGGGTGCAGCGCGTGGTACTTCTCGACAGTATCGATCACGGAATCGGCACCTGCCTTGCGCGACATCGCCAGAATTCCGCTTCTGAACTGAGCGCACAGTTCCCCGATTGCGTTCATGTGCGACAGATGTGCCCTGTTCTCGTGCAGCATGAGACTCGTCATCTGGTACAATGGACCGAGAATGAACGCCTCGAACACGGATTGGTCA
>CAYTDU010000396.1:0-5436 GCA_964436395.1 uncultured Gemmatimonadaceae bacterium
ACGCATCACGTTCGCGCCGATTGGATGACCAAAGGGGCCGGAGGTGCGGTCGTATGCGATCAAAACAATGTCCGGTGGCGTGCCGTCAGGCCAGAGCCAACCAACAACGAAAACAGCGCCCATTATCAAGACGACCGTCACTGCGGCTGCTATCCGCTGAGTCGAAGTCAGTCCTGCACGATAGTAAAGCGGTAGACTCCTGTATAACGCCTTGGATTCGTCAGCCGATTTGCGGTTGCCGAGCATCTCACGAGCTAGCTCTCTGGCCGGCCTCCGGTCTCCTCTGGCGCGGGAGATCCACAAGTAGTTCCTGAACACCTCATTGAGGCGGCTTCGATCCGAGGCGGATGCGAGTAGTTGGCCCGCGTGCAACAGCAGCTGGTCGTTGTCTGATGCATCCTGCGCCAGAACTCTCCCAGCGGCACCACGTGCGGCAGTAATGGCATCTTGGGGTGCCAACTCAACTGCGAGTGCGCCTATCTCGTCGTGAGTTGGCTCGACTTCATCGTTTACCCGAGAGATGAACCCTCGTTGCTCGAGAGTTGCCAGCGAGACCGATAAAGTTGCTTCGGATCTTCTGGTCATTCTAACGAGCCGGTTCACAGACAGGGGCATTCCCGCGACTGCCAGAACAAGCAGGATCCAACTCTCGGATCGATCGAGCTTCGCAACTCGGTGGCGGAGCGCTCCGCCTTGTTTCAACTCGGAGAGCAGCGCTTCGCGATCCGGACACGACCACGTACGCTCGTTGAGGTTGAGAGAACCACGGTCTAAGGCGAGTTGCAGCGATTCGAGGATCAACAGGGGTGACCCACCATTTTCATCGCGCAGGAGTTGGAGGGCGGGTCTTACCCATTCATCGTCGGGCAGTGCACCGATACTGCTCACGAGCGCGGCGATATTCTCCAACGAGAGAGGCTGTAGATTGATCTCTTCCGCCGCCGAATCCTGCAATGGGCCGCGGGCTGTTGGCCTGGAGGCGGTAATCATCAAAGCGGCATGCTCTCTCAGACATCCGGCGATTCCGCCCAGCAAATTCCTGGACGCCTCATCGACCCAATGAAGGTCATCGATAAGCACCGCTATCGGTTGTTCATGAGCAACGGAAGTGAGCAGTTCGCACAGTGCTGTTGTTCGCATTCTCAGAACATCACTGTCCTTGATCGAGGCGGGATTGACATTGAAGGTGGTGGATAGTGACTGGTTCAATGCTACGAGTGTGGACGCGCAAGCGGGAGGCACGCCCATCGCGCCTGGAAGCGATGACAAGGCAGCTGCCAAAGAGGATGCTAGAGAATAGTCGATCTTGCGTTCGCCAACATTCGCCCTGAGGTGAACGATCTGGACTCCGGATGCGTGAAGCCGCATGTGCACATCGTTTAGAAGCCTCGTTTTGCCGAGTCCCGCACCTGCCGTCACTGTCAGGTGGTTACCGGTACCGCCTTTTGCAGCTTCCCATGCCCGTATGACCGTTGCGAACTCTCGTTCGCGTCCCACCAATTCGGCTACGAGGGCCCTACCTGCGGGGGCGGTGGGAGTTGTGGCCGGCATTTGCTTCGCCAGGCGTATCGCCTCGGACGTGGCTTGATCCGGCGTCAACCCTTCCTCCGCCAGGGCTCGTTCGAGTTCGCCGGCCTCAACCGCAGCCCTGACCGAGTCTCCTGAAGATGTCAGGACTTCCAGTAGCAACCGCCACCATGCCTGTCTCACACGGTTCATATCTCGAATGCGGCGTGCGAGTCTTTCGGCCTTCTGGAATTGTCCTTGCGCCAGCCATGAACGGACTACGATTTCCGCTGTGCGAAGGAACAGTGCTTCGAGCCTGGTGCGTTCTCCGTGTGCCCAGTGTTCGAATTCGGCGCCGCCTGGAATTGCGAGGTCCGGCAAGAATGGACCAACATAGAGCTCCACGGCGCGCTCCAAATCACCCGTGTTTACTGCAGTCTCGAAACGCTCGACATCTGAATCAACTGGCACTGCCAATCTGAGAATGCCCTCGCCCGACTGTATGCCTGTGCTTCCGATACGCTGTCTGATGTACCAGATGGCCTGTCGTAGCGCCGGTTTTGCCAATGCCGGTTCTTGGTTGGACCAGAGCAGGTCCAGAACGTGGTCGCGCGTTGCGGTCTTCTTGGGCAGGCGGGAAAGGTATGCCAGCAACGCGAGCGGCTTTCCGGGCCCAAGAACCTGTGTAAGATCTTGGCTGGGAAGCAGATACGACAAAGACGCCCCACCGAGCATTGTCAGCGTTAGCGTCGCGTTTGCCGGCGCCCTGTTTGCTGTTCCGTTCTTCATCTAACGAGCCTATGACCCCTGTTTCTTAAACTTCACAAAGAAGGCCCTCGGCCACGCTCGTCATTCAGGTGCCGCTTTTTCGAGTTGGCGCTGGAGAAAGTACGCCTGGGTGGGGTAGCCGGCAAGGCTATCAAGGGGGTGGTTGGGGGCCGCCATTTCATGACAAGGCCTGACTGTCGCAGAAACAGACACACCTTGGCCCGCCCTGGACCCATCGCCGCCTGCAGGCTACAACGTGATAGTCACCACGCCGACGGCAAACTCACCCGTCGGCAACTCGACAAACCCGTATATCCGACCCGATTGAATCACATGCGGCTCAAAGTTCGATGAAATATCGATCGTGGTGAGGAGTTGACCCAGTTCGTCGAATACGTCCCACGCGCGGAAGGATGGGCGGAATTCCGGGGCATCTTCCAGGAGGTGTACATCTTCGAGGAGATATGGATGGACGTTCGACAACTCCTCACCCAGAGTACGTACCCACAAACGGCCCTCTTCGTCGAAGAGCATCCGGTCGAAATGAGGCAGGTACTCAGATAACTCCTGTTCCCTAACCTGCGTTGCGCGGATCTGTCGGATGTCGGGCCTCAACCAACGCAAGTCGGGGTTGCGAATACCCGCACCCACGGGGGCCGGCGTTCGATCCCGGCAGATTCGCCGGAACCCTCCCTGCAAAACAACGTGCACCGTGATGCAGTACTCAATGCCGTTTCCGACCGCGAAGCGCCCGTCCGGCGCGAACGCGGCAATGATATATGGTTCGAACAGCTGGACCGTTGCCGCCCAACGCCCGCCGGCTCTGAACCACCGTTCGCCGTTCCATGATTCGATGACTGCGGCCGTATCCGCCTGTAGGTCATGCCACACGAGGGCTGTGCGCGTCGGTCGCGTCCAGTTGATGCGCTCCCTCCACAGGGAAACCACGCCGCCTCGGAGCCGAACAAGGCCTCGGCGTAGGGAGAGGTGGCGGAGGTATCCATTTACAGGATTACCGTAGGGAAGGAGGGGCGCATACGGAACCAATCCGAGGAAGTCGCCGTCGGGTGTGAAGAACGAGATGCGTTGATTCTCGGAATCATGGACGGCGAGGGTGTCCGTCCCGAACCGTTCGAGTGAGACCACGTACTCGAACTCGCGAGGACCGTGCCCTTCGCGACCGACCGTGCGAAGGAATTCACCTTCCAGCGAGAGGATATGGATCCTCTGGTAGTCGCCGACGATCAGGCGATCCTTGAGCAGTAGCAAGGTGCTTGGACGCTGTAGCTCCGAGCTTTGCCAGACCACCCGGATGCTGTCGCTGAGGAGGCGAGCTGGTTCTCCGTAGTTCGCCACGACTGTCGTGTCACCGGCGCGCGTGACCTCTGAGCGGAGGTCCTCACCGTCAGCGGTTCCACTGGAGCACGCTGTGTGGAACGCCAGAACAACGGCGAGCACCAAATGGATGCGACTAGCCTTTGCCAACCCAGCCTCCGTGCGAGCAGGGGTGATTTCTGACCCGGATCGGGACACATGGCTTCGGCTGCATTCAATGAACACGCTGCGTCAATGCCGTCAGTCGGGGCCACGGATGCCCACTAGTGTTATAGTTTGGGTCGGGCTTGAAGGCAACCCAGCCCCCCGCCTTGTTATTGTCAGGCCCAGTCTGCCCTCAGCACCCCGGAGACAACCAGACCGGATCGGGCGTTCCTGGATCTGCCAGCTCTCCGTGAACTCTCCCTCACAAAGGAGCGTTGAACTAACACTCGAGGTGGTACCACTCCGGGGGGCAGGTCACCTTCCACTCAACGTGCTAATGGAGCGGAGGAACCCACCTAGCACACGTAAACCATTACGTGACAATAGGTTGCTCGGCACACCACGAATCACGGATGGCCGGAAAATGCCAAAACGGCAGTCATTCGTGATTACGAACAGGTCGTTCGAGGCTACGAATGCATCATTCGTAACCTCGAATCCATCATTCGTAATCAGGATTACACGATTCGTGATCAGGAATGACCGACTCGAACGCGAGATCCGCTTTTCGAAGCCACGAATCGTTCATTCCAAGGCTCGAACAACGCGGTCCTCTGCACGAATGCAGCATTCGTGCTTACGAACGCTGCATTCCAAGTCACGAACAGTGCATTCGAGGTCAGGAACCACCCGTTCTTGGCAGCATCCTGTGCGTTCGCCGTGGCGTTTCACAATCCTCGTCGGTTGCGGTGTTCAACCCCCACGTGGTCTCGTTTCGCACGTTCAATGCGCTCGAGTTCGTGCAATCGCTGCTGCCGCTCGTGATATTCGCGCTGTTCATAGAGCGCGTGCTCGAAGTGTTCCTCACGAGCCGCCGCCGCTCACCCCCAGCTCCGCCAACTTCTCCCTTGCATTGGTGTTGTGCGGGTCCAGCTCTAGAGCCCTTCGGTAGTTCTCAATGGCCAGTTCGCGGTCGCCGTTGAGCATGTGTGCTTCCCCAAGGCTGTCGTAGACGTTGCCCACCTCGGGGTAAAGTTCAACGTTGTACTCGAAGATCTGGATTGCCTGGGCGATCTGATTCTCTCGCAGGAAGTAGTAGCCGAGGGCGTTGAGCTGATTGTCACCAAAGACATAGTTGTCCGCTTCCTCAGCCTCTGCTCGCCGATAGAATTCCTTAGCGGCGTCGAACCCCTCATGTGCATATACTTTTGCGAATGCCATGCCGATCTGCTGGCGAGGTGGCGCGGGTTCATAGCCCAAAAGAATGTCCAGCACGCCGTCACGGATCGAACCGAGCGGGGCGCTACTGTAGTTGCAGGCCATGACGAGACCGATATCCTCCTCCGGCAACAATACGAACTGGCTGCTGAAACCGGTGTCGCCGCCGCTGTGGCCGACTGTCCGCGTGCCTCGGTGCTCCCCAAGGAACCAACTCAACCCGACGTGGCGGTTCTCAGAAACCTGTGCAGACGGGGTCCAAAGAACGTCGTAACTCTCCTCTCTGAGAATCCTGTTGCCGTTCAGCTCGCCACGGTTGAGATTGACGAACGCCCACTTGGTCATCTCCACAACGCTGGAGTTGAGCGTCGAGCTGGGTGCGTGACGCCGGTTGTACGGATAGACGTCGCTGACTACCGGCTCGAGCTGCCAGACATGTCCCGTGGTGCGCAATTCCTCTCTGAT
>CAYTDU010000397.1:0-5434 GCA_964436395.1 uncultured Gemmatimonadaceae bacterium
GACAGAGGTCGTCGATTCCGATGCCGTACTTCGCCAAGACCTTGGACGTTCGACCTTCAATGGCCATTCCGGACCACCTTGGTACCGGAATCTGAGGTTCTACGTGAAGGGCATCGTAAATCGGTGAAGCCTGCGGTAGATAGGCAAGTTCACCTGGACCGGCGATGTATGCCACTGTCGGTAGCACCGCCGCTTCTACAACAGGCCGGAGCAGGACATTCGGAGATAGACGTTCGGGGCTTTCTCGAAGCAAATCCGTTAGAGACTCGACCGTCCACAATTCCTGCGCGCGCCGGGTGCGAAATGAGTCTCCATCAATCAATAGCCGGTCGCGCCCACTCTTCGATTCGACCATAACTGTCGATGCACCAACTCCGACTGTAACCGGCGCCGCCAAACCCTGCGCTTCGAGCTCCGCCGCACGATCTCGCAGACTACGATCGAGCGCTCCAGCGTTCTCCAGGGCCGCCAACAACCACCGACTCATCGCGCGCTTCGCTTGCACTTCCGTCGGAGAGAAAACCACGACTCCGAATCGGCTCAACAGCTCTGCCACGGCTCCTGCGAACGCCGATGACAGGTCGGCTTCCGGAATGTAGTGTGACCGGATCCATTTCATGATCCCGGGTTTGAACTCTGTACCTGGGGTAATGGTTTCGAGTTGTTCCAAGACGGGATCAATGTCCGGACCGATCTTCTCCCGATACATGGGAGTAAGCGCTGCATCCGGATCTCGCTGCCGAAGTTCGAGGCGCACTATTTCGTTCGACAGCGATCTTACGAAGCAGTGGTTTGCTTCCGCGAAGTCGTGGTCGTCCCCGGCAACCCAGAAGACCGGTACAACCGCACGACCCGTTCGCTTTTCCAGCCGTACAGCTAGAGCCGCCGCAGAAAGCGCCTTATAGATGGTATATAGGGGACCTGTGAACAGCCCCGGCTGTTGGCCAGACGTTACGCACATTGCGTCAGGCGCAAAAATGCGTTCTAGGTTCGATTGCGCGGCGCCGTAGGCGTGGAACGCCGATTTCAAGCTGGATTCCACGCGGAGAGACCCGTTCTCGACACTCTCTCGAACCCTCAGCTCCGGCGACTTGACGAATGATTCGGCGGTTTCTATTCGCAAGTTCATGGACACACCGTGAAGAACAGCGCTCGCTCACTATTTGCGTCGAGCGCTTCACCCTCGTAGTTCCCGTACTTCTCCCGGACGGCAAATCCAGCATTGGCGATGAGTTGCTCGAGTTCATCCGGTCCAAACAATCGGACTTTCTCGAGAAAGCTGCGTCCCTCGTCGATCAGTTCCATATCTTTCAATACGTACTTACCATCGTCAGAGATCCGACGCCTGACCTTGACCTCTCTCCCGCCCAGTACGAGTTCTTCGTAAGCGACCAGCGTTTCCCTAACACGCTCCGCATTGAAGAAATCTAGGACGAACCAACCATTGCGCTTCAGTATTCGCGCTACATCATGCAAGACCAAGAGGTGCTGGTCATCCGAATCGAAGTATCCAAAGCTCGTGAACAGGTTCACCACCAATTCGAAGCTCGCGGCCGAGAATGGCAACGCACGCATGTCTCCACGTACGACTGTTATCGGTGGCGAGTAATCGCCGCGCGCCCGTTTCAGAAGCTGCGCCGAAAGGTCCATGCCGATGGTTTGTGTTTCATATCCCCTGAGGATCGCCGAATGGCGACCAGGACCGCACGCAAGATCGAGAATACGCTTTCCACGCAGAGATACCGTCTCGGATATGAGTCGGACTACAGCCGCAGCGTCTCGCTCGTCACGATGCGGGTACAGATCCAAATACGTTTCACCAAACCACTGCTGAAACCACTCCGCCAAGCTCAACCACCTTTGTGATAGGGTTCCCCTCGCCAAATTGTACAAACACGATAGAGCTGTTCCAACAAGACCAATCGAGCCAACTCGTGCGGAAGCGTCAATGACGAAATGCTCATCTTCAGGTCTGCCCGTGACAACACCTCGTCGGAGAGCCCGTGAGCCCCACCAACAACGAACGCAACATCCAACCCATGATCACGCCACGAAGCCAAACGCTTGGCCAATTGTGAGCTGGTCTCCCCTACTCCCGTTCGCGTGAGGGCAACGATCCTGGCTCCGGCAGGAACCGCACGAAGGAGTGCCTTTCCCTCGTCTCTCCGTGCTTCGACTGCCTGCCTGTCCGATCGACCGCTGTCTCTAACCTCTCTAATATCGAGTTTCGAATGCCGTCTCACGCGTGCGGTGTATTCCTTACAAGCCGCGTGAATCGAGCTGTCTTTCATCTTCCCCACAACAACCAAGAGAAATCTCATTTTAATTGTGGCCCGCAGCACGGCGATCTCGCTCCACCACCGAGTTTAGTGCAGATTCCACGGTATCACGGCCCATTTCCCACTCCAACCGCAGTTCAGCTACTATCGGTTCTTCGCAGGCCATAGGCCAGCGACCTTTCATCTTGCCGGCGTCTTTCTCCGTCACGATCGTGAAATCGGCTACACGACCCAGAGACGCCAGCTCTCGAAGGTGCCTGCTGGTGATATTCTGATGATCATTCCATTGTACCGAACGCACATGTGCACCGCGATCCTCGCACTGGTGGATGAACGAGTCGGGGTCCGCTATCCCCGCGCCCACCACAACGTCCGCTCCATCCAACACTGACGGCTCAACGGGCAATCCGCTTTCCAAACGGTGAAACCCAGCTATGTGCAGCAGCGCTACCGCCACCATACAATCACCAGCAGCAACCTTTGCGCGTTCCAAAATACCGAGAGCATCTGGTAGTGATGCGCTTTTTCGCGATACTACTACCAGGTCGGCACGCTTCAACGCACCCCATCCTTCACGCCACGGGCCGGCAGGGAGCGTCCAACTTGAAGTTTTCCCCGATTCCGCGCTCACTACCGCGATGTTCAGATCTCTGGAAACGTCGAGCCGTTGAAAAGCATCGTCAAAAACAACCACGTCGGCACCCTCAGCTACCGCATGCGAAGCACCGGTCAACCGATCCGGAGTCTCTTTCACGATCGCATCGCTGGCCAGCTTACGATGGACAGTTCCTTCGTCACCACCGTAGCCTCTCAGCACCACACCGGGAGTAAGCCCAAGCTTCGAGTAGTACTGAGCGATCCACGCTGCAATAGGGGTCTTTCCGGTTCCACCCACTGTGAGATTCCCTACCGCAACCGTAGGTACTGACACCCGCCCGCTGCGCAACAGGTTAATTCGATATGCGCCGGCCCGCGCCGCTGCCACGGCCCTGAACAGCAGCGACGGTGGTACGAGTGCACAACGTCCCAATCGCGCTGAAACGGATCGTCCACTCCACAACCAGCGCGCTATCCGCATTGCGCAGCTTCCTCAACCTCGTTCAAGCGCTGCGTGAGCACGCCGACAGCCTCTTCCTCAGACAAATCGGCTTGGTTCTCCATGCGAATCGGCTGTCCATATACTACCTGTACACGCGAAAACGGGCGAGGAATCGAGAAACGATCCCAGGAACCGATCTGCCACCATGAGGATGCTGCCGCACCTATCGGTACTATCGCCGCACCCGCGCGGGCCGCGACCGCGACAGCACCGGGCTTAGCGACCCTTGCGGGCCCGGTCGGGCCATCGGGAGTGAAAGCGACATCGCCACCAGAACTCAACGTCCGGAGTATACCCTTTGTTCCCTTGACAGCACCTCTGGTGCTAGAGCCCCGTACTGCCTTGTACCCAAGCCGGACCGCGGCACGCGCCAGGTACTCGGCGTCACCGTGATCGCTCACGAGCAGCGTTATGCCCTCGTTCCGTCGGTGCCACAGAGGAAGAAGCAGAAACGCATGCCACACCGTGAACACGACGGGTATTCCTGCAATTCTCAATTCTCTGACGTTTGCTTCGCCACGAGCTGCCAACCGCCAGGTGGAAGCAAGCAGCCTCAGAGCGCCAACGGCTATTCCATCGCGTAACGGCTGCATCAACCAACCATCTGTTCGACAAGCTGCACGACCCGCCCAGTTGCACCGGGGCCCCCAAGTTTGGTACGCACCTCCGCAAACGCCCGACGCTGTCTTGCCGCCGCCTCCCCGCTTTCCTCAAGGAGGGGCTCTACAGCGGCTGCAAGGGCTTGAGGCGTAACATCACCCTGAATGAACTCCGGACAGATTTCGCGTTCGGCGATCAAGTTGGGGAGACTGACGTGGGGCACTCTTACCACCCACCGAGCAGCCATATATGAAACCGGGTGCATTCTGTACGCCACCACCATGGGAGTATCCGCAACTGCTGCTTCGAGGGTAGCAGTACCAGATTTACATAAGACCGCATCCGCTGCCACGATTACGTTTGCCGAGTCCACCCTGTGGTACACGAAACCGGGGGCTCCGGGATACTCGTTTCCATCTACTGCAGCTACCAGTACACGCAATGAAGGGTTGTTCTTCGACAATCTCATGGCCGCATCGCGAAAACAAGGCCACATCCGGTCGACCTCGGACCGGCGGGACCCTGGTAGCAACCCGAGTATTGGACCTTGGGATGTGAGACCCAGCTTCGCCCTGGCTGCTGCAGCCGTGGGTAAGTCCTCTCTATCGAGCAGTGGGTGTCCAACGAACGCCGCGGCCACTCCTCGGTCATTGAAATACGTAGTCTCGAACGGCAGTACTGCCGCGATCTGGCGTATATGTTTGCGAAGCGATCGCACGCGCCACGATCCCCAGGCCCAGAGTTGCGGTGCGATGTAGTAGAGAACGGGAATGCCGGCATGCGACGCAGCTGCAGCCAACCTGAGATGAAATCCCGGATAGTCCACGAGAATCACCAAGTCATACTGCCCTGCCTCGAACCGTTTCCGCAGGCGTCTCAGTGCCCCAACGTGCGCGGGGAGAGTGCTGAGTCCTTCGGCCAAACCAACGACGGAAAAGTCATCCCGCGATTCGATGACATTTGCGCCTGCTCTAGCAATCAACTGCCCACCTACCGCGTCGATATCGATTTCGGGGTGTCGCTCTTTCAAAGTACGCACCAACAGCGAGGAGTGTGCTTCACCCGAAGCTTCGCATGCCGACACGAACAAGCGCTTCAGGCCAAGACTCCCCGCTCTGATCCGACCACGAAATCAATCAACTCGCGAACCTCCGGCACATCCGAAAGATCACGACTCAAGACTTCAACGGCTTCCGCCCTCCTCATTTTCGAGTTGAACAGCAGGCGATATGCATGACTCAGCGATGCACGCGTCTCTTCAGCAAAACCTGCCCGGGTCAATCCCAGCATATTGATGCCGTAGAGCTTCAGGGGATTGCCAGCCGCACGCGTAAAAGGTGGAACATCTTGTGGCAATCTCGATCCGCCGCCGATAAACGCGTGAGCTCCAATCCTCACGAACTGATGTACGGGCGTGAGGCCTCCGATATATGCGTGGGCTCCGATATGAATATGA
>CAYTDU010000398.1:0-5421 GCA_964436395.1 uncultured Gemmatimonadaceae bacterium
GGTAGAAGGGAGCGGAGATGAGGGCAGATTGCAGAGTGCAGATTGAAGAACGGTTCTGCACTCTGCATTCTGCATTTTCCCCCTGCTCCCCGCTCCCACACTGAAACCACACATTCCGTCCGCCGTAGTGAAGATCGTCCCGAATTGAGACGATTCGTGTGCGACGACTCCTCAAACAACTCCTGCTCTCTGCGGTTCTTGCGTGTGCGATATTTCTTTTGCCGGGTATGTCGTGGTGTCAGATCCGACCAGCGCTCGACACACGAGTCTACAAAGACTCCGCAACTGCAATCATCGTAGAGCTCGCGCGGGCTCGACATCAAGTTCAATCACTGAGACTGGCTGGCTACCGATCGAAGGTGTTTACGCGTCTCGAAGGACATGTCGGGGCAAGTCGGTTTGGGCCTGGTTGGACTGTCTTTAAATATGAAACGGCTGCGCTAGTTCATTGGACCCGAAATGGTGACTTGAAGGTCGATGTAGAAGGCGGGCGGATGACCGGCACCAGGATGCCGGGGTTTGGCCGCGATCAGATGGCAAGCTTCTTCGAGGACATCTTTGGTGGGGAGGTGTGGTTCATCCCCTCTACCGTCGGTGATGACATTGAACTGATGGGCCTTCCCGATGCGGAGGCGCTGCATCCGCTAGCTCGCGGAGCCGATCGGTTTTACCGGTACGGGATCACTGATTCGATGCGCATCGCTCACTCCGGACGCACCGTGCGTGTGTACAATGTGAGTGTTGCGCCGCGTGTGACGTCGGCATACGTTGAGATCCCGTCTCGAAGAGGTGCCCAAGGACGCGACCGCAGGTCTGCTCGGTCGCTCTTCTCCGGACGCCTGTGGGTTGATGCCGACAGTCTCGATGTGGTCCGGCTCACCGGTGCATTTGTCGGTGAACACATTTGGGACGAAGAGGATGATGCCCCACAACTACAGAACCTCGAGGCCGACATCGAGTTTGCCCTGCATGAGGATCGGTTCTGGTTGCCCCAACGTCAGGTGCTCACAGCTCATTGGACCTTCAAGTACTTGCCCGGCGCCGACCTGGTCGGCACGGGAATCACCACATTCTCCGATTTCGATGTGGAGGTGACCGAGTCAGAAATTGCCTTCACTCACGACACAGACCGGCTTCGTGGACAAGACAACGTCACTTTCTATCGAGGCGACCGAGTAACGGCACAGCAGTTCGGGAACTGGCAGTGCCCTGAAGCCTGGGAATTCGACGGAGAGCCCTCCGACCCGCGGTGCGGTACGCAGGCAACCACGAGCGTGGGCGTCAACGAAGACGGCAGCGTCTGGGAGGTGAATCTCCCAACCTTGGATTCCCTGAAGAGTTATGACTTTGACACCGATTGGAACGAGGCGGTGGATCTCGCCAGTAACGAGTCTCTCGACAACGCGATCCGAGAGATAGCCGAGATTGGCACTAACTCTCCGGCGGTGAATGCCTTCGCCCGCAAACCTGGAGGCGTTGACTGGAGACACGTGTACAACGCGTTCGGGTACAATCGTGTGCAGGGCCCTTCGGTGGGCGGCGGCTATCAGTGGAGTTTGTGGTCCGCATATACCACGCTGCACCTCAATGCACGCTACGGGTTCAACGACAAACATTTGCTCGGGTCAGCGACCTGGCGGCGCGATGCGCCTGTCGGCCGGTTTGAGCTTACGGTGTACCGAGCGGTGCAGGAGGTCGAACCCTGGACAAACGGTACAGGTATTGGCAACTCGCTCAAGGCACTGGCCCTGGGCAACGACGACGCAGACTACTACCTGGCACCTGTGGGAGGCGGCATCAGCTTTTCCAGCTATACCGGTTGGTTTGCGGACGGAGAAGTGTCATTGCAGGCCGAACGACACGAATCGTTGGCCAACAGGAGTTCTTCATTCATCGCCGGCTCGTTTCAACCGAATCTCCCCATCGCTGGCGGTGACTACCTGCGAGCGACATTGTCCAAAACGTGGCACCCCGGCTTCAGTGGCACTACGCAGTTGACGTTGGCGGGCCAGGGGCTGGCGTCGAGGGACAGTGTCACTGCACGATTCTGGGGAGGTACCAAACTGCCCTTTGTAACCGAGAGTGTTGTGGCCTCTCTCAGAACCAGGGCCGGCATAATGTTCGGTGCCCAGCTGCCCCAGATGTCCTACAGAATCGGCGGCCCGGAAACGGTCCGTGGCTACGGATACGGTGTTGATATCGGGCGCCATTTCTGGTCGGCGCAGGCAGATATCGAATGGGTTGTGAACCAGTGGTGGTCGCCTGTGTTGTTTGCTGATGTTGGCGCGATTGACTTTCGAGGAACGCCACTGGTTGGAGCAGGTGCCGGCCTCTCACTCTTATCCGGGTGGACCAGAATCGATTTGTCGCACGGGCTGACGCGAGATGGGAGACTCCGGCTGGATATCACGCTTGGTATACCAACTAGTTGAAACCGGGCGTCGTCTGTTTCCCAGCAGCCGCGATCCAGTCCGGTATAGGGGCTGAGGATGGTTTCTTGCCGTAAAACATTCTGTCCAGTACTACAGCTAGCCGACGTACCAAGCTCGACCGCCTCACACCCCACCTAACCAAGTCGTGCATCCACCTGCTTGTGTGGGAATACGGGCATACGGCAATGCAACGACCGCAGTCGGTGCCAGTGTGTGTCCAGTATATGTAGCAAAGCTCTTGGTTGATCTGCCAGCGGCTCGTGCCGTCGATTTCCTTCCTCTCATCGAAGGGAATAGCCCATGGTGGACAGCAAATGGCACATTTACGGCATCGAGTGCAAAAGTCCAATACTGTGTTATCCGGCTTTCTCTCGTCCGTCTCGAGAACCGTGTCGGTCGTGACAACGGCAATGCGCACGCGTGGTCCCAGGTCGGGCGTCATCAAGAGGCCCATGCGTCCGATTTCCCCTAGACCAGCGTCGCGTGCCACAAGCGGGCAGATCACTCTGTAGTTGCCGTCAATGTGCGCCCTCGCGTCGTAGCCCAGCCTTCGCAGGAAATCGGCCAACTGCACCGCGATCATGCCCGAATCGACGTACTTCTGTGATGACTCCATGATCGTTGGTCCTCTGGGGCCTGAATCGAGCATGCTCTTGTCCATCTCGACGGTCAACGCTATTGCGTACCCATGCGAAAGTTCTACTGGTCTGCCGTAGTCAGGTCCTCGCCCAACCACCGAATATTTGTGATAGTCTTGGAGTGCAGTGATTCCAACCGAGTGTGCGCCCAGCTTGAGGGCCCATCCCTTGACGAAACTGGCCAACTCTTCGGGGTGGACTGTGACTTGGTTCGCGGCCGGATCGCCTTGAACATGCGGGCGCATTTTCTCGATCGTGTCGAAGCTGGCCTCTGCCGCATGGAACGATATGGGGTCGTAATGTGAAGCACCGGTCGCAAGCAGACCGGGCCGACACCTGAACTTGTCGTCCCAGGCTCTCTTCTCCGGGTTGCGGGCATAGTATTCCTCGAATCGCTCTGTGCCGGGTTGCAGCAGGCGTCGAGAGAACATGATGTCGCGTTCATCGATTCGGGTGCGGGGAGTCTGGCTACCCCAAGACTGAGTAGTGCCGGTCGGAAGAACCAGCGCTATGATCGTTATGGCAGTGATCGAGAGCAGCGTTATCCCAATTGCCGACTGATGTGGAAGGTCGAGTAACCCCACTCCGAGAAATGGCAAGGGCGCAACGATTCCGAGCAGGCATGCAATGCTGCCTGCCCGCTTCTCTCCGTCGCGAAACGAGACGATTGCCATGTAGCCGAACGCTACAAATAGCAGACCGCCTATGCCGATGTTGGCGAACTCGATCATGGTTAGTCGGTGTTGGAAGATACACAACGTTCCGTCGTAAAGATTCGCTGATCTTCTTACCGAGTTCAACAGTCCAGGAATCGGTGGTTGAGACACGAAATGGGTGGAGGTTTGTATGATCAAAGACTCGAGGTCGAGCGGGTGAAGTGGAATTCCGCGCCTATCAGTCAGGTCGGTTATTGCCTATCGTTAAACGACGGCTGAACGGCGAGAACTCCGATGACTCAATCAACAGAAACCGGTTTTCCTACCAAATACTGGCATCCATTGGGCGACGATCGCGTCCAGTGCGATATGTGCCCGCGGTATTGCAAGATGAGGGACGGGCAGCGGGGCATGTGTTTCGTACGCATGAATCAAGGTGGGCAGGTGGTGCTCACAACATATGGGCGTTCGAGCGGTTTCTGCGTCGATCCCATTGAGAAGAAGCCACTGAACCACTTCCTGCCTGGGTCGTCGATTCTGTCATTCGGCACCGCCGGATGCAATCTCGCGTGCAAGTTCTGTCAGAATTGGCATATCAGCAAGTCACGTGAAGTCGATACGTTGGCGGATTCAGCATCTCCCAGGCGGTTGGCCGAAGCAGCGGTCCGACTGGGCTGCCGCAGCGTCGCATTCACCTACAATGACCCCGTGATCTTTCATGAGTACGCGATCGATGTCGCACGGGAGTGTCACGAACGCGAGATCAAGACGGTGGCGGTAACGGCGGGCTACGTTTGTGATGAACCCCGGCGCCAATTCTACAGCCACATGGACGCCGCGAACGTAGATCTCAAAGCGTTCACCGAAGATTTCTACTGGGAACTCAGCAAAGCGCATCTGCAGCCAGTCCTCGACACGTTGCTCTATCTGAGTCGTGAGACGGAAGTGTGGTTCGAGACCACAACACTGCTCATTCCCGGCAAAAACGACTCAGACGATGAAATCAACCGAATGACGGAGTGGGTTGTGGAGCATCTTGGGCCCGATGTGCCAATGCACTTCACTGCATTTCACCCAGCCTGGAAGATGTCGGACATTCCTCCCACACCAGCGTCGACGCTCACGCGAGCTCGCCAGATCGCCTTGCGAAACGGGGTGCGGCACGCGTTCACCGGGAATGTGCACGACCCGGATGGCGCCAGCACGTATTGTCCCGAATGCGGGCAAATGCTAATCCGCAGAGACTGGTACCACATTTCAGACTGGAACATCACCGAAGACGGACGTTGTTCCCAATGTGGAACCCGCTGTGCGGGAGTGTTCGAAGGCATTCCAGGATCTTGGGGAGGCAAGCGGCAGCCAGTACGGTTGGACGGCTAGTCGACACGCAGCAACAAACCCAAACGAAGAACGCACGTCCGGCGGATCGTACTTGCAATACTCAGATCAGCCGGTAGAATAACGACTTCACCCAAGCGGTGGGTCGCTGGCCCAGCGTTGTCTCGAGTTGAATACCTGGAGGTTTTATGAGATCTCATTCAGTTCTCTCTCGAATAGGGCTGGTTTCGGTTCTTGGATTGTTGGTTGGGTGCCAGAGTGGCCCCGAATTCCAGATCGACTACGAATCCTTCGTTCTCAACAACGGGCTCGCAGTAGTGCTACACGAAGACCGCTCAGACCCGATCGCGGCTGTCG
>CAYTDU010000399.1:0-5416 GCA_964436395.1 uncultured Gemmatimonadaceae bacterium
CGCAATACCGGGCAGACTCGGGTCTTCCGCCACCCTCACGACGTTAGGATCGCTGCTGGTCCAGGAAAACGACGCCGTGGTAACGATATCGCCACGCGCGTTGTATGCATCCGCCATCAACTCCCGTCGCTCTCCGACGGTCATGGTAACCGTAACCGGTGCAATCTGCACCTCAGCTACCTGCTGACCAAAGGTCTGTTCAGGCAACGCAACAGCCAACGACGCCGCTAGTGCCAAATATCCAAGCGCTCGCATTATATCATGCCCGGTCCAATGACTGTAACTACGTACCAATACTAAAGATATGTGCCGCTACGTTAGGAGTCGGCAAGCTGAGTGTCAAGCCAACCGATTCTCCAAAAACTACGTCTTGCGCTAAACACACACTTGCACCGAATGTACAGTGCGTGAATGCTCCCCCCAGACCGCTCGACTACGATTTGGAAGGTCACATGATACGGCTTTTGCAACTTCTGTCACAGCAACCGTCCCACCCGCGCACGGGTGGAAGCATACATCTTACTTATCGGTCATACACCCCAGTTACTAGAATTGTGCTCCTCGGGCTCGTCTTGCTCAGCCTCGGCGCTTGTAGCGGCTCTGGAGCGGGGGCCACAGCCTTCATTGGAGCAAGCGTATTCGACGGCTCGGGAACACCACCGATTCTAGACGCGGTGATAATCGTTAGAGACGGAGTGATCGAAGCCATCGGCTCCGAGGCGGATGTTCGGGTTCCCCGCGGCGCACAGGAGTTTCGCCTCGATGGCAGCTGGGTAATACCGGGGCTGATCGACTCGCACGCCCATCCCTCTAGTTGGACCCTGACCCGGTTTTTGGCATATGGGGTGACCAGCGTCCGCGGCATGGGGGGAGACCAGGAATCGATAGTGGCGCTTCGGGATTCCGTGTCGATCGGTTCCCTCCTGGGACCACGGCTCTTCATTTCGGGTGCCATGATCGACGGCAGCCCTGCGACCTGGTCCAATGCCACCTCAGTATCGTCCCAATCCGAAGCTCGCCAGGCTGTCGACACCCGCGTGCTCATCGAAGCCGCGCAGGTCAAGATCTACACCAAGATCAACCGTGAGTTGCTCGAGGCAATCGGCGATGAGGCGAGTGCTCTTCAGATTCCGATCGCAGCCCATCTCGGGAAGGTGGACGCCATTACGGCTGCAAGAATGGGAGTGCACTCTCTCGAACATATGACCGGGGTAGTCGAAGCAACGATGCTCGATCCGACCCGGCTCCTCCGTGCTCACTCCAACTTCTTCGCGGGCTGGAAGGCGGCAGGCCGAGCGTGGGCCAACCTCGACTCCGCCGGTTTGGACGCTACGGCGACCACACTCGTAGAGGCGGGGACTGTTATTGTGCCTACTCTGGTTCAGTATGAGACATACGGCCACCTGGCAGACGACGAGTACATCTCTACGCTCGACCTCGAAGGTGTGCCTCAGGCGGTGCGCGACGACTGGAACATACCAGACCTCATTCGTCGTGCGCAGCTAACACAGAGCGATTATCGCATGTTTCGACGATCCCGCCCAGCTCAGGATCTCTTCATAAGGTTGTACCGCAGTCACAACGGTACCGTCGTGGCGGGCACGGATGCGCCAGCTCAGCTACTTGCACCCGGAGCAAGCCTCCACGACGAACTCGCCTTGCTGGTAGCAGCGGGACTCAGTCCGAGAGAGGCGATTCTATCCGCGACCAGGCACGCGGCCGAACTCATTGAGGCGGATACGGTGGGAGTTCTCGCCCCAGGCAACGTGGCTGATTTCGTGGTCCTCGCGGGCAATCCCTTGGAGGACATCCACAACACGCGCACAGTTGAGCGTGTAGTGTTCAAAGGAGCCAGCTATCATCCGGACGAGCTGCGACTGGATTGGCGATAGGAGTCATGAAACTACCCGAGGAAAGAGTTACCCTAGTTCACGCAGACGAGAGCTGTCTGGGCAACGGAATGGATGGAAAGAACCCCGGAGGTGCCGGCGCTCTCGTCGAGACGCTGACTAATGAAGGGATCGCCAGGAGAGATCTCTATATTTCGTCACCCGACACGACGAACAACCGTATGGCGCTGCAGGGTGCAATAACAACGCTGGCTGCGATCAAAGCGGAGCAGAGCGGGCTGCGGATTTCGTATGTCTCGGATTCGCAGTATCTGGTGAAAGGGATGAACGAGTGGATTGCGGGCTGGCGCGCGCGTGGTTGGCGGAGAAAGGGAGGCGCGATCGAGAACCTCGTCATGTGGCAAGAGTTGGATACCATCGCCGCACAGTTGTCCGTAGAGTGGAAGTGGGTACGTGGCCATGCAGGCCATCCGAAGAACGAGTACGTTGATGCGCTCGCTGTGCGAGCAGCGACTAAGCAGATCGACTCCGGCGGGTTTGTCGGGTCGGAGCTACTTAGCTGGCTGGCGCACAAACAGGCTAGGGGTCAGTTTACCGAATACAACCCCGACAGGGACGTGCTGGAGTAGAACGTAGAATTCACGAGCGAAATATGACCGTGTTCAAAGACGGAGTCAGCGCCAACACACACCCCATGAACTTGCTCCCCGACGGGGCAGAGCCTCAAACAGACCGCATACCGCTGTACGAAGTCTATATGCGCATGGCCGAGGAGTTGGCGAAGCGGTCCACATGCCTCCGGCTCCAAGTGGGTACGGTGGTTACCGATGCAACGTTGGAACACGTGCTGGCTATCGGGTACAACGGCAACGCGAAAGGGTTACCCAACATGTGCGATTCTGCGGTGCCCGGCAGCTGCGGCTGCATCCACTCGGAGATGAATGCGCTCGTAAAGGCCCCAGGGGCCGTGCGAGACAAGGTTGTTTTCGTGACGGATAGCCCGTGCGTAATGTGTGCAAAGCTCATGATCAACTCCGGGGTAACCCACGTGTTCTACCGCAGGCCGTACAGAGACCCGAGCGGAATCGAGCTACTGGCAACTGCGGGCGTGGTGCCGGTTCACTATGACCGTTGGAAAGACGAATGGCGCTAGGGCATAACAATGGATGATCTCGAGCGGTTATTCAGGCACCTCGTACACTTGTTGGCGGAACACCAACCAAATCGGCTCACGGCGGCGTTCCAGCTCTCAGAGCTCTATCAATCGATAATTCCCTATCGCACATACAAGAAGAAGCTTGGTTTCGAGTCTAACGAGGACTACGAAATGGCTGTGTTGCGACTCTTTGCTGGGGAACGGGACTACGCCACAGTCGAGCCCGTCGAGGTGCGCGAACAATTGGTGTTGGAAGCGCAAGAAACCAACCCAAACCCCGGTGCATTTAGAGAGTTCGCGGCGGCGAGGGTGAAGCTCAATGAGAAGGCGGTACGTTCCGTTCAGACGGCTTCCAGGTCGTTTGCGCCACCTCCTCCGGTTGGAGAACCAGCCCCGAATGACGAACAATGGGGGCAATATGCTCCACCCGTCGGCCATACGCGCGAAGAAACCCAGAGACCTCCTGAATCTGAGGCTGCACAACGGGCGCCTTCCGACGCAGCCACAAAACCGATTGATCGTCCACCACCTGCGCCTGATTGTCCAGGCTGTCACAAACCGTTGCCCACCCATCGGCGAGTCCAATACTGCCCGTTTTGCGGCTGCCAGGTAGCTCCGGTTCCCTGCCCGGTGTGCGGGGAAGAGATTGAAGTTGGCTGGCGATTCTGTATCACCTGCGGCAGGGACGGGTCGGTCGAATGACCAATTTGGTGCCTTCCGAGCCTCGCATAGACCAGGCGGCTCTCGAGCGCATACTGCAGCGCGCGACCGAGCTGCAGAGTAGGGACAGGGAGGTCGGAGAGGAGCTGTCTGAAACCGAGTTGATGCAACTTGGCGAGGAAGTCGGAATCCTACCACAACATCTCCGGCGGGCTCTCTCAGAAGAACGGTCCAGAGCATTGGTTGCCGCAGACCGCAATCCCCTGGGTCGGCTAATGGGGCCCGGCAAGGTGGCGGCACAACGGACCGTTAACGGCACAGTTGACAACACGGAAGCGGCACTCAAGGAATGGATGTCGGAGGGAGAACTCCTTCAGATCAAACGGCGCTACCCGGACCGCACTTCGTGGGAGCGTAAAGAAGGCGCATTCGCATCTCTCAAGCGGTCGTTCGGTGCCGGAGGACGCAAGTATGTCCTGGCAGGTGCGGCGGAGGTGATCAGCAAAGTGGCGGCAGCAGGCGAATCTCAAACTCACGTGCAGCTGCTTGCAGATATTTCCAACAAGAGAACCGGCCACGTGATAGGCTCGAGTGTACTGATCGGCAGCGGAGCTTCCGTTACGGGAATTCTCCTACTGTTAGGAGTAATGGTGCCAGCCGCCGTGGTGCCGGCGATTGTGTGCATTCCAATTGCGGCAACGGTCGCCCGCTCACACCTAAAGGAGGTCGAGAAGTTTCAGGTAGCCCTAGAGCAGATTCTGGACCGGCTCGAGCACGGAGAAATCGGCCTAAAACCGAAACAAATCGGGCCGGGTGAGGGCGGTATCGGTCGCATCGCAGACGAGATCCGCAAGAACCTCGGGATCTAGCGGCGATGGTCAATAACCCGGTGACCGCTGCGGCCATTCTGTTCACAATTCTGTGCTGCGCATGTGGTGCCGGAGGCGTCCGTCCGACGTTTCGTCCCTTCCCGCAGGCGATCGTCGATACTGTTGCCGGTGAACCCGAACAGGTCGTTGAGCACCTGTCGGAGCTGCTTCAGGAAGAGGGTATCGAGCTTCGTTGGTCGAGAATGCGCGAGGGGTATGTAGAAACCATGTGGTTCAATCCGGTTACCGGCGACACGGGAGGCGGCAGGAGTCTCAACACGGCTGGAATCGTGCGGCTGCGGTTCTGGACCGATCCCGTCGCGGAGCACCAAGCCGTTGTCGTGGGCGAGGCCGTGCGCCGGCGCGTGGTCGATCCGTCTCTCCCCTACCGGGAAACTGAGATACATGTCCTCGAAGACCACGAGGGTTACGAGATTCTCCAACGCGTAATCGAAGGGCTCGCCTCAAGCGGCCACGAGCACGAACATTGACTGTCACCCGTCCAGAGCAATCGGCGCAAGCAGAGAAGAAGTTCTGCAGCGACACGCTGCCCAAGGTTTCGCGCACCTTCGCCATCTGCATTCGGCTGCTACCTCCCGACCTCGAGCATTCAGTCCTGATCGCGTACCTGCTCTGCAGAATCGCCGATACCATCGAAGATACGACTAGCTTGAACGGCGTGGCGAAAAAACGACTGCTGGCTCTCTTCAGCGACTGTCTCCAGCCCAATGGACCAGACTCGGGCCCCTTGCGGGAAGCGTTTGAATCACCCAGGGACGACGACGAACTGTTGGCCAGGGAAGCCGATGTGGTACTGCGAGAATTCAAACGACTGTCAGAATCACGACAGAACGCGATTCGGCCGTGGGTAATGGAGATGT
>CAYTDU010000400.1:0-5411 GCA_964436395.1 uncultured Gemmatimonadaceae bacterium
ACGCGAGGTATGGGCGAAGGATGGCGGGATCGGTGCATCAGAAATCCCGGACGTTCAACTTTTCCAGCCGTCTGAACAGAAACGAATCGCACGCCTGGATGTGGAGCAGGATCCAAGAGAATGGTTGCTGAGCGTGGTCACCGATAATACATGGCTCGATCACCCCGATCTCGAGAACGCGGTGCGACCGATTCTACTACGTCTCGCAGCAGAATACCTCGTACGCGAGCGAAGAGAGGATGGTGGTGCTCTCGACCCTGTCGCAAACTTTCACCTGAGCAACGGCGCTAGCCTGCACCGACTCAATTGGGCAGGCGACATCTCAGAAAAGGGGCTAGAACAGTCTGCCGGGATCATGGCGAACTACCTGTACGATGACCGCAAAATCGAGGAAAATCACGAAGCGTACCGAAGCCGGGGCACTGTTGCCAGCAGCGTTTCGGTGCGGACGCTGCTAAAGGACTAGCGAACTCCTACGACCCCGTTTGCCACCAGTTCGTCTACCTTGTTGGGCGCATAACCGAGGATCCCTTCCAGGACTTCCCGCGTGTGTTCTCCGAGGCCAGGTGAAGGCTCGAGAGATATTTCAGGAGCGTTGGAGAGATGGGGTACCGATCGGGCGAACGCATAGGTCCCCACATCGGGATCGTCCACGTCAGCGAGCATACCTCTCCTATGGAAATGTTCGTCGCCGAACACATCGCTTGCCGTGTACACCGGCCCCGTAGGCATACCGGCGGCATTCAACGTATCCACCGCTTCCGCCCTAGTCTTGTCTGCCAACCATTCCTCGATAATGGGCTGCAGGAAATCGGCATTCGACGCGCGTGCCGTGCCCGTCGCGCTGCGCGGATCGTCAATCAGATCGGGCCTGCCAAGTGTCGTCGCCAATCGCGCCCAGATACCATCGTCAGGTACATTCAGAGCGACGTAGCCATCCGAACATCGATATGCACCCCTGGGCCATTGATGCTCTAGCCTGCCTCGTTTCGGTTCATGTCCCGACACGGAGTAGAGTGCCACCATGCGTTCGTTGAGCGCCAACATGTTGTCTAGCAGCGATACATCCACTATCTGGCCTTCGCCGGTGCGTTCTCTCATCAACAACGCCTGCAAAATCCCATACGCACCCACCAGCCCAGAGTACACGTCTGCGAGGCCGTACAGAGTGTAGGTTGGAGGTCGGTCTTCAAACCCGATCTGGTCCATGACGCCGCTCATCGCCTCGGCGACTATATCGAATGCCGGCCTGCCGGAGTAGTCGGTCTCGAGCCCGGGCATGCGGCCGAAGCCGGATATCAACGCGTATACGAGCCTCGGGTTCACTTCTTTCAGCTTTTCGTATCCTAGCCCCAGCTTGTCTGTCGATCCCGGACGGAGGTTTTCCACTACAACGTCGGAAACCGCGGCGAGTTGCCGGACTATTTCCTGACCCTCAGGTGCCTGAACGTTCAACGCGAGGCTTTTTTTGTTGCGGTTGTAGGCCATGAACCCGGCTGCCTTTTTGACTCCGTCCTTTTCCGCGAAAGGAGGAATGCTTCTGCGCGGATCTCCCTTGCCTGGCCGTTCGACCTTGATGACCTCTGCACCAGCATCAGCGAGTAGCATTGTGCAGTAAGGGCCAGCCATGTACTGCTCCAGCCCAATCACCCTGATTCCGGTGAGCGGACGAGGATTGGGTTCACTCATAACAGTTCCTCCAGGATCGTTCGCGCGGCGGACGGACTCCGCTCAGTCCAGCCACTCCACGATAGTAGACAGTCCCATCCCCACGCCAACACAGAGCGTGGCCAAACCATAGAATGGCCGTGGCTGGGTAGCGCTGCGGCGTTTCATCTCATGGAGTAGGGTCACGAGGATTCTGGCACCGGAGCAGCCGAGCGGATGCCCCAGGGCGATGGCGCCACCGTTGACGTTGGTGATTGTCGGATCGAGACCCAGCTTGCGGATGACTCCAATAGCCTGAGCGGCAAACGCCTCGTTTACTTCTACCAAACCCAAGTCATCAACAGTCAGACCGAGGCGCCGCAGCAGCTTTTGTGTCGCCGGAACCGGACCATAACCCATGACACCGGGATCCACCCCCGCCACCGCCGACCCCAACCAACGAGCCATGGGTTTCTTTCCCAGTTCCCGCGCTCTCTCAGCGGACATAATGAGTACTGCGGCTGCCCCGTCGTTGATGCCGCTGGAATTTCCCGCTGTCACCGTGCCGCCTGCACGAAAGACGGGCTTCAGACTTGAGAGCTGATCGAGATTGGTGTCCAATACGTATGATGCGCCCTCGCGGCGATACCGGGGGTGCTCGTCAGTTTCTACTCGGACTGCTTCGCCCTTCCTCTGCGGTACGAATATCGGCACGATCTCGTCCGCGAACTTCCCGGCATCTATCGCAGCCACTGCTCTGCGCTGGCTTTCCAGTGCGAAAGCGTCCTGCTCCTCTCGCGTCAGGCCGAGATCTTCCGCGACGTTCTCGGCGGTTTCGCCCAGGGATATTATCGGATACATCGTATCGAGCTTGGGGTTGTTGAACCGCCACCCAACCGTCGTGTCCCACATACTAGGGTGACCCAAGGGCCGAGGTTTGTCGGGCTTGGACATCGCCCACGGAGCCCTGCTCATGCACTCCACACCTCCGCCGACGAAGATGTCTCCTTCTCCGGCGAGCACGGCCTTGGCCGCTTGGTTGATCGCCTCGAGCCCCGACGAGCAGTTGCGGTTGACGGTGACCCCGGAAACCGTCACCGGCCAGCCAGCCAAGAGCACGCCCATCCGCGCTACGTCACGGTTGTCCTCACCTGCCTGGTTGCCGCACCCGATGTAAACATCTTCCACCGTCTCCGGGTCGAGCCCAGTTCGAGCTTGCAAGCCCTTCAACACCTCCGACAGCAAATCGTCCGGGCGCACTGACGAGAGCACTCCGTTGTGCTTACCGACCGGAGAACGCGCCCCGTCCACCAGAAAAACTTCCCTCATCTGTTCAGGTCCTCCATGAACTCGCCGAACCGCTCCGCAACCATTTGAAGCCTGGGGTGATGGTCCTGTATGAATCGCTCTGGATCGGGATCTGCACGGTATGCGTCCACCAATGCTTCGGCCTTATCATCGGTGGCCAGGTCGATGAAGGAAGAAGAAACCCGCAAACAGTACTTGCGTACAGCGTTGAATTCAGAACCGGGCAGCGCCGCGATTTCATATTTCTCGAGGAGATAGAAGGCAAGTTCGTGATCGTTCGTAATGCCCTTTGCTCTCAGAGCCTCCTCCCAATCATCGAAACACGGGAAGGTGTAGAAGGCTCCAGCAGGCTCGACACACGGAATGCCCAGGCGAACCATCAGATCGTAAAGATATCGCGTGCGGATCGCGTGCATCCGAGAACAGCACTTGACGTATTCTTCGATCTCCGGGTCACCGCTGTACGCCACCAGCGCGGCATACTGCACGGGAGACGACACGCACGACCAGACGTTGGCAGCGATGTTGGTAAGAGCAGTCGCAAGAGCTTTGCCTCCCTTAGTCGGCGGCGTGATCGCCACTCCAAAGCGCCACCCGCCGAGAGAGAGGTCTTTGCTCAAACCTCCCATTACGATCGTACCCTCTGCGTAGCACTTTCCGAACGACACGAAGGGAACATTGCTGAAAGTAGTTCGTGCATAGATCTCGTCTGATATGACCATTAGGTCGGCATCTCGGCAGAAATCGGCAAGGTGCTGGTTCTGCTCCGGGGAGCGCATCGTACCGGTCGGGTTCCCCGGATTGTTGAGAATGAGCACCTCCGGGTTCCCCATATCGTGAAGAGATGTCTGGAGCGCCTCCTGCAAGACGTCGATTCCGACCAGATACCGATCCTCGGGATGAGTTGGGACCCATGTAATGGGTTTTCCCAACAGGTGCACCTGAGGGGCGTAAGTAACCCAGGACGGTCTTGGTATGATGATCTCTTCTCCGAGACACTGCAGCGTGGCGAAGAGGAGAGACTTGGATCCTGGGCCTGTGACGACATGAGCGGGGTTGACGTCCAAATCAAAATGTCGCTGATAGTGTCTGGCGATGGCCTCGCGAAGCTCATTGATGCCCGCGGCTGGAAGGTAGCTACGCTTCTGCACATTGTCGCAAAGAGCGCTTGCAATCTTCGGGTGAACCGGAAACCGTGACTCGCCAAACGCAAGATGGAACACGTTCTTGCCCTCAGCCCAGAGTTCTTTGACCCGGTCGTTTATGGCAAGAGTCGCCGATACCTTGAGACCGCGCACCCCGGCGCGTGTGAAGCGAATGGGTTTGAATCGTTCGACCACGTTCAAATCTCCTCAACTTGGTAGGTCGACGGATCTCCCTCGATAACAGTGCTAGAAAGGTGTAGCCACTGTCACTGATTTTCGAATCGATGACTCTGCAGGTCAGACCGCGAGATATCCATTCGCCAATTCCGTGTACTGTTCTACCTGCTCACTCACCCAGCCGGCTCCATGCCCCAGTTCCGCCGCCATCAGTTCCGCCACAATCGGTGCGGCTTTCATGCTGGAGCGGGCGTCGAGTATCAACATCCGCGTGCGACGAGATAGGAAGTCCTCGACGGTGCGAGCCATCTCGTTGCGCACGGCCCACACAACCTGCCCCGCCCGGATGCTGTCACTTCCCGGCAGGTAATCACTGAACGAATCTTGCTCGCAAATCACCTTCTCAACGAACGCAGCATCTGAGCCGTACGGTTCCAGCTGGCCGAACTTTTCGGCATGGTGGTGATGACCGTGGATGTTCAAGTTGTGAGTCTCGCACGGTTCCGGCTCGAGGCCGGCGATTTGAATCGCTTGATCGACCGTATCCTCGGCCATCTTTCTGTAGGTCGTCCACTTGCCGCCGGCAATCGTGAGCAGTCCGCTCCTCGACAGGCTGAGCGTGTGATCGCGCGATATCGCCGCGGTGTTCTCTTCTCCGTCGCTCACACTCACGAGCGGTCGCAGCCCCGCAAATACACTGAGCACATCTTCGCGGGTAGGGTCGTGCGTCAAATAGCGCGCTGTGTGCGATACGAGGAACTCTATCTCCTCTTCGAGTGCGCATGGCTCGAGCGGAGTCTCATCGACCGGTGTGTCAGTCGTTCCGACGACCACCCGGCCATGCCAAGGGATGGCGAATAGCACACGGCCATCGTCGGTGTGAGGCACCATCAGCGCCGTCTCGCTCGGCAGGAAAGACTTGTCCAGCAAAATGTGTACGCCCTGACTTGGCTTGATCATCGATGGACAGGTCGGATCGTCCAGTTTACGGACCGCATCCGTATAAACCCCCGTGGCATTGACGATCACTTTACCCCACACCGTGTGCGAGTCACCCGTCTCCTCATCAACTGCCACAACCGCACTCAGAATCCCGCTCTTCTTGCGGAACTCTCGAACCTTCACGTAATTGAG
>CAYTDU010000401.1:0-5406 GCA_964436395.1 uncultured Gemmatimonadaceae bacterium
GAGATCTTGGAGTTTCTGATATGCCACAACGGTTCTGATTAGGTAACTTTGATATTGGAAATTCCTTGTTGTACATTGGTCATTCAGTTTCTCCTACCGCAACACTTTCCCCACTTCCACCCGCGACGGATACCGCGACGATCTATACACCGTATGCGTCGCCGCCTGAAAGTCCTCATCGGCTGCGCTGTAAATGTCCGTGAATACCTGTGGGTTTCGATCTACTAACGGGAACCACGAGCTCTGAACTTGCACCATGATCCGGTGACCGGCCTCGAATGTGTGGAAGATGTGTGGTGAATCGAATTTGATCTGAGTGACTTCGCCGGGTGCCAATGGTTCAGGCGTCTCATAGCTGTTCCGGAATTTGGCTCGCAGCACCTCGGCACGAACCAACATCTGATAACCGCCCATCGGCACGTCTAGGTAAGGATCCTTGATTCCCGGCGCATCGTCCGGATAGACGTCTATGAGCTTCACGATGAAGTCGGCGTCGGTACCGGTGGTCGATATCCATAGATCCGCGGTCACCGGCCCTGCCAAGGTGTAGTCCTCTGTGAGGATATCCGACTGATACACCAGCACGTCTTCCCGGTCAGCCACGAAGCGTTGGTCTTCGACCATGTACTCGCGCGTGCGGTCGATTCTGGTCTCTTGAGTGTAAGGAACCGGATTTGCCGGGTCGCTGACGTACGCGTCCGCAGCATCGTCGGAGGTCGCCGGAGCTACAGTAGACAGCGAACCGTTGTCGCGGAAATAGAAAGACGTAGCGGTCATATCTGGCGGCGGCCACTCGCCGAGGCGATGCCATTCGTTCGACCCACTCGAGAACACCAGCGCCTCCGGCAGATCGAGCTGGCCTTTGTCTTTCAGGTAGTAGTTGAAAAACGCTATGTCCACGTTCTCGCGGTAATACTCCCCTGTGGGTACTTCGAACGAAACGTTTCCGAGTCTGTCTCCTGAAGCGCGTACCCAACCCCCGTGAAACCAAGGGCCGGCGACAAGCGTGTTGTTGATACCCGGATTCTGACTCTCTATCGATTCGTAGATTTCGATTGGGCCGTACGGGTCTTCCGCGTCGAACCAACCGGCAACGGTCATCACAGCAGCAGTGATGTTGTCCATGTGCGGAATGATGTTCCTGGACTGCCAGAATTCATCGTACGAGCCGTGCGTCATCAGTGAATCCCAGAACACCAGCTCGTTGTTGAAATAGCGATCGTTGGCGTTTCTGAGTGCCCCGAGATCCAGGAAAAACTGGTAGGCGTTCTCGGTTCCGAAGTCGAAACGCCGACCGGAGGAGGTCGTTGGTTCCGGGCGGAATGAGCGAAACCCGGGGAAGAACCGAAACGCGTCCTGTAGGTAGAAGGCCCCCTTGTGGTGGAAGTCGTCGCCCACGAACCAATCGCCGATGGCGGCTTGCGGTGACGCGGCTCGGACCGCTGGGTGATGGTCGATGATACTGGCCGCTGTATAGAAGCCCGGGTAAGAGATCCCCCAGATGCCGGCTCTACCGTTGTTCGGGTGTACGTGCTCGATCAACCAATCCACCGTGTCGTAGAAATCGGTGCTCTCATCCACGTCCTCAGGGCCGTCTTTTTCGACGTCGTGCGGTGTCATGTTCCGGAATACGCCGTCGGACAGAAATCGCCCGCGTACATCCTGGTACACGAAGATGTATCCCTCTTCGGCGAACCTGCGCGATCCGACCGGGCCTAGGTACTGCGGGTACTGATCTTCGCCATAGGGCGACGCGGTGTAGGGCGTACGCTTCACCAAAAACGGATATTCCTGAGTCGTATCCGTTGGCACGTATACGGCCGTGAAGAGCTCGGCACCGTCCCGCATGGGTATGCGGTACTCATACTTTGTGTAGTGTTCGGCCATGTAACGGGTGTCGGCGTCGGGCGTACCCTCGCGGGGAGCGCATGAAGAAGTGAGGAACGCTACCGCCGCGGTGAAGGTCAATATCCGGAATTTGTGACTGGTTCTCACGATGTGACTCCGTTTGAATGTTCAATAGCCAACAAGGAATGTCCGATGTCCAAGTGGTGTGCCCAATATCGTTGTGCTTTCATGGGGGCTCAAGTGAGTGCTACATTCTCAGTGACATCCGTGAGTCCAAAGTCAGGCGTCAGGAGATCGACATGAAGAACCTCAGCAGGATTTCCCTACTGGTTATTGCGGCAGTTCTTGTGAGCGCAGCTTCATACGCTCAAGAGGTCAACCGGCCGCTCCGTGTGGCGGTGGCGCGGTACAGCCATGAGACATGCACATTCTGTCCCGGCGGCGATTCCGACATCGAGAGATGGACCAGGGTAAGTCCTCCCTACGGCGGCGAGCGACTGCTAAACTCGGGTGGCTATGTCGGTGGTTTTGTGAAGGTGGCCAGGGAGCATTTGGGTATTGAGTTGATCGGCCTCACGTCGCCCGTGGGAGTTTGGGGAGGTTCTTCCGCCAGTTGGAACACGGAGGAATCGTTCGATCACTTCATGGGGTTGATAATCGCGGACCTCGAGCGAGCCCTGCCGGTCGATGGAGTGTTCCTTGCCCTCCATGGAGCGATGGGAGTGCGCAATGTCCCCAGGCCGGAGGCCGAGATCGCTAGGCGCATCAGGCAGGTTGTGGGGCCTGAGGTACCGATCGCAGCCACATTCGACCCTCATGGCAACGAGGACGCGGAGTTCCTGCGCTGGGCGGACATGGCCTTTTGCGTCAAGCGGTATCCGCACTACGATTCTCGCCTCCAAGGTGAACGTGCAGCTCGCACGCTGATCAGAACGATGCGAGGCGACTACAAACCCACCACGGCCACGAGGAAGCCCGGGATCGTCACCGCCACCGTGCTGCAGTGGACTGGACAGTCACCTTCCATGGACATCATGGAACGGGCACGCCGGTGGGAGGCTCGGGCGGTAGACGCGTACGTGAGTGTGTTTTACGGATTCCCGTGGACGGACGTGCCGGACATAGGGGCAACGATCATGGTCGTAACCAACGACGATCAGGAACTGGCGGACAGTATCGCAGAAGACATGTCGGATTACATGTGGCGTGTGAGAGAAGACTTCGCGGGCGGCAGTTTCCCACTTCCCGAGGAGGGTGTTCGGCTGGCGAAGGATGCGATCGCCGCGGGCGAGACGCCGGTAGTGCTCGCAGATCACAGCGACCGGCCCGGTGATGCGACTCATATTCTGCGAGAACTGATAGACCAAGAGGTAGGAAAGGTCTTGATCGGGACGATAAGGGATGAGCGCGTGATCGAAGAACTGGCGTCATCTGGCGCCGCCGCCGGCGAGCACTTTGCGATGGATGTCGGAGGGTTTACTCCCAGTGGCGGCACACCGGTCCATATCGAGGGAACGCTGGCGTATTTCGGTCAGGGCGGAGGCTACGAAAACGTCGCCGCGGTTGAATTCGGCAACGACAACATGCTGGTGATTACTCCTGCGCTCACTCAGATCACGATGCCGCATCAGCTTCGCTTCGGCCCCATCGAGCCGGACGACTACGACGTGTTCGTGATCAAGTCCCGTGTCCACTTCAGACGCGGTTTCGACGAAACCGGCTATGCACCGTCGATATTCATCATAGAGGCACCGGGTCCGTTTGTGGGCACTCTACACCTCGACGCTTTGGACTTTCAGTTCGGGCCAATTGACGCGCTGTATCCGTTCGGAACGCCGGAAGGAAGGGAGTGAGAGTTTAGAGTGCAGATTTTAGAATGCAGATTGTAGAATGGCGGTAGAACCTGGCCGCGGTGCGTCAAACCTACATCACCGCCACTCTGCACTCTACATTCTCCAATCCCATGATCTCCTCTCGTTTCCGCCCCTCTCCCTGGTTTCCCGGCCCGCACGCGCAGACGCTTGGCGCTCGGGTAATTCGATCGAGGATGGGTGGTGTCGAGTTGCGGAGAGAGAGGTTGACGCTGCCCGACGGAGATTTTCTCGATCTCGACTGGGTGGTTTGTGCGGACGGCTACGAGTGCCGCACGGAGTCACCTTTGGTACTGGTAATCCACGGGCTCGAGGGCAGTGCTCTGTCCGGGTACGCCAAAGAGTTGTACCGCGCATTGGGCAAGAGGGGAATTGCCGGCGTTGGTATGAACTTTCGCTCCTGCAGCGGGGAGCTGAATGTGCTGCCGCGACTGTACCACTCGGGCGAGACTGAAGACATCTCGACAGTAATCTCAACCGTGCGATCTAGGTTTCCCGATAGGCCCCTCGGTGCAGTAGGGGTGTCATTGGGTGGAAACGTGCTCTTGAAATTCCTCGGAGAGCGAGGCGAAACCGCCACGAGTCTGCTGACGGTGGCGGTGGCCATATCTGTGCCATTTGATCTGTCGGTGGGAGCCGACTATGTGGAGCGAGGCTTCTCCAGGGTGTACCGTTGGTCGTTGGTGGGCCGGTTGAAGAAGAAGGTTCGGGCAAAGGCCGAATTACTTCGTGGTCTCATCGACATAGAGCAGACATTGAAGAGTCGCACCTTCCGCGAATTCGACGACGCATCGACGGCTCCACTGCACGGGTTTCGCGACGCGGAGGATTACTACAGCCGTTCCAGCTCTGCCGGTTTCATCCACAAAATCCGCGTACGCACGTTGTTGATTCAGGCTCTAGACGATCCGTTCCTGCCGCCAAGCGCCGTTCCGTCCGAAATCGCTCGAGACAATCCACACGTGGACGCCCTCTTCACGGAACACGGGGGACATGTCGGGTTCGTTGAGGGCAGTCCCTGGCGCCCGAGGTTCTGGGCGGAACAGACCGCAGCGAGGTTTGTAGCGGGTCATTTCGGTTGTTAGCCTGGTAGCCCGAGTGCGGACTTTGTTTGCAAAACACAGAAAGGGCGGGAGTAGTGATTCCCGCCCAGCTTTGTTTCTGCGGCTGACCTGCGCGACCTACTTCGCCGTCACCAATACCTGATTCCAAGGTGCGTTGTTGCGACGGTTGTAACGCTGCACTGCGTCGCGCGCTGCGGAGATACCGGAAATTACTTCGCGGCGGAATCCCTCAGGTAGCTCATCTTTTCCTATCTCGAGCGTCACGGACGCTTGATAGTCGTTCAAGAAACAGCGACGATCCGAAGTGCCTCCCCTCGGCGTTGCGAAGACGCGGTTGTGTTCAACGGCGATGTCGAGGCGTATCGTGTCGCGCCAGCGGAAAATCGAGGCCAACACTTGTCCGTGCCCTACTCCGTCAGGGAAGCGCAAAGGCGCCTCCATCACGATTTCGGTTCTGTCTCCCTCTGTTGTTTCCGGTGCGGCACCCGTAATACGCTGGAGCAGATCCTCCACGGCCGGAACAAGGCTCTCGATTGTCTCCTCGAGATCCCGGCTCAGAACCGGGATCTTGCTTTCCGTACACCCGGTCATGTCTGACTCCAGTTGAAGGTTGTTGCCCGAGC
>CAYTDU010000402.1:0-5400 GCA_964436395.1 uncultured Gemmatimonadaceae bacterium
TGTTGATGCTGCGGAACGTGTTCTCCAGCAGTTTGACTAGTTCCGCGGCCTCAGGAGATTCGACCGGCACCAGCGTCTCAAACGCCGGCTCGTAAAGCGCCATCACGACGTCCCGGCATGCCTCGGTTATACCGCCGATCACTTTCGGTGTGTTGCGAGTCTGCCAGGTGGGGTTCCCCGGGTCTACACGTTCGGGACTGAATGCAAGGAAAACGTCTCGGCCAACCTTGAACCCGTGAGATTCTATGTTTGGCAGGAGAAGTTCCCGCGTGGTTCCGGGGTAAGTTGTGCTCTCCAGCACCACAACCTGCCCTGCCCTGATCGTACGAGCGACCGACTGGGACGCAGATATGACGAACGAGACATCGGGGTCTTTTGTCTTGGACAACGGAGTGGGCACACAGATGCTGATCAAGTCAACATCGCTCAGCCTATCCATGTCCGTAGTCGCCTCAATGAGACCTTCAGAAACGAGTTCGTTCAACCGCTCCGTTGGGACATCTTGAATGTGTGACTGCCCACTGTTGATACCCGCAACAGCCTTTTCGCTCACATCGAAACCCAGGACTTTGTATCCGGCCGCCGCGAACTCGACGGCAAGCGGCAAACCCACGTACCCGAGCCCAATTACTCCCATCAATGCGGAACGGTCTTCCGCCTTCGCAATCAGTGTCGCCTTAATGTCCATGAATCATCCCGTGTGTATTGAATCCAGTGAAAACCGCACTCCATGCTCCGCCAAGGACCGCGACGCCGCATCTAGCACACGCACGATGTCGACGCCATTGGATGCGGGCGTTCTCGACTGTTGCGCCCCAGATGCCACCTGCAAGAAATGCCTCAGTTCCGCACCCAACGGTTCGACGTTTGGTACGCGCGGTATCGCTATGTCGCCCTCGCGTATAGCAAGACTCTCGCCATAGGAGGAGTACTCTGGCGGCCGGTCGACACCTTTGTCGTAAATCTTGAGTTTCTCGCGGATTTGCATGTCGTCGAAGACAACCATCTTCCGCGATCCAACCACGGTCAGTCTCCGCTCCTTGTGGGGGTCCAGCCACGACATCTGGACATGTGCCATTACGCCGGATGGGAATTCGAGCATCATGAACACCACATCCTCGATGCCCTGTTGGATATAGCTCTTGCCGTGCGCGGACACCGATGTTGGAGTGGCACCTAGCAGCTCGACCGCCACAGACACGTCGTGTGGCCCAAAGCTCCAGAGTGCGTTCTCGTCGGGCCGTACCTGGCCGAGATTGACACGCTGGCTGTACAAATAATAGACATCGCCAAGATCGCCCGCGTCGATCAGAGCCTTCAGACGTTCCACTGCAGCATGGAAGATCAATAGGTGGCCAACAACGACCGGGACATTGTTCTTGTCCGCCAATTCGGCCATCTCCTCGGCTTCACCCACCGATAACGCAAACGGCTTCTCGACCAATATCGGTATTCGCCTTTGAATAGCAGCCTTGGCTTGTTCCGGATGCATAGCAGCCGGTGTCGCTATGACCGCCGCGTCCGCAATGTCGAGAGCCACATCGATATCATCCGTAGTTGCAACAGTAGGGTACTGGCGCTCGACGGCGTCACGACGAGCCGGGTCGACGTCACACACCGCTACGAGATCAGCCTCTGGAAGTGCAGCGAGGGTTCTCACATGATTGCGCCCCCAGTTGCCAGCCCCAATCACCGCCACCCGCGTCTTGTTCATTGGTAGAACTCCCGAACAGTGTCAATCACATGAGTTTGCTGCTCTAGGGTCATCTCCGGATAGACGGGAAGCGACAGCACCTCAGAGCAAGCTCTCTCAGTTTCAGGAAACCGTCCGTCGGAATACCCGAGCTGCGCGAAACATGCCTGCAAATGTAGAGGCTTGGGATAGTAAATCGCCGAACCGATTCCCCGCTCATTCAGGAAGGTCCGCAATTCGTCTCGGCGAGAAACACGAACAGTGTACTGGTTGTACACGTGTTCGTTCCCATCCAAGTTGACCGGCGGAGTGACATTCTCCAACGCACGGAACGCGTCTGTGTAAGTGTTCGCATGTTCCCTGCGCGCAGCATTCCATTCATCCAGGTGCGGGAGCTTGGCCAACAGCACAGCGGCCTGGAGCGTGTCCAGCCTGCTATTCGTACCGACTTCTTCATGGTGATACTGCTTCGCCCCCCCGTGCGTGCGCAGTTTGCGCAATCGCTCCGCCAAAGCGGCGTCCTGCGTCACAATCATCCCTCCGTCTCCCCAGCCGCCCAAGTTCTTGCTGGGAAAGAAGGAGAACGCCCCGGTAAGGCCGAGTTCACCCGCCATGCGCCACAGCCCATTCAGGTTCTGCTTGGCCCCAATAGCTTGAGCAGCATCTTCAATGACGGAAAGGTCGTGCTTCTTTGCGATTGCTAGGAGCTCTTCCATTGGCGCCATTTGCCCGAACAAGTGCACCGGCACAATGGCACGAGTGCGGTCCGTCACCACTGATTCGACCTGCATAACATCGAGGTTGAACGTGTTCGGGTCTATGTCGACAAATACGGGTTTGCCACCGGCGTTGTGAATGGCGCCGGCGGTCGCAAAGAAGGAAAACGGCGTGGTGATGACTTCGTCGCCCTGATCAAAATAGAGAGCTTTCAGAGATAGCAGCAGAGCATCAGTTCCACTAGCACACCCAATTGCATGGCCGACACCCAAGTTCTCGGCCAACGCGTCTTCCAGTTCCTTGACGGGCTGTCCCATGATGAAGCGTTGGCTCTCTACGACGTCTAGTAAGGGCGGCAAAACCTCGTCACGAATTGCCTCAAACTGTGCAGCAAGATCTAACAGCGGTACTTTCACAATGATCCCAAGTATTTAGTTGGCAATAAGTTATAGGGCTCAGGCTGGGTCGACAATCGGCACCAGGTGACCTGATTTCTCAACATAGGCAGTGCCGCACCGGAGACACGTGCCCTTCCCGTCTGAGAGAAGCAGCCGTTCCCCGCAGTTGCACATCCAGCCAACCCGCCGCGCCGGAACACCTACCATCAATGCATATGGCTGCACATCTGACGTCACGACGGCACCGGCCCCAATGAAGGAGAATTCACCCATGGTGATCCCACATACGACAGTGGCATTTGCGCCTATTGACGAGCCACGCCCCACCAGGGTCTGCTCATATTCCGTCTTACGTGATACATGCGACCGGGGACGCCCCACATTCGTGAACACGCACGAGGGCCCGCAAAAGACATCGTCTTCGAGAACCACTCCCTCGTAGATCGAAACATTGTTCTGGATCTTGACGTTGTTGCCGATCTTGGTGCCCGGCATCACCACAACATTCTGCCCCAGGTTGCATTTCTCACCGATGACGGCTCCAGGCATTATGTGGCAGAAATGCCAGATCTTGGTGCCATCGCCGATCTGCGCACCGTCGTCGACGTATGAACTCTCGTGTACGAAATAGTCGGACATCTATTACCTCATCATCCTATGATTCTGACTTCCAGCTCCAACTCCACTCCAAAGGCGCCAAACACACGACCTCGAACAGCGTCGATCACCGCGTGCACCTCCGCCGCGGTGGCTCCCCCGAGGTTCACAATGTAATTCGCGTGCATCCTCGAAACTTCCGCCGCACCTACACGGAACCCCTTCATACCAGCGGCATCGATCAGCTGACCGGCAGTAAGCGGCGTGCTCTCTGCAGTTGCTGCTCCATCTCCCGGAGCCGGCACGCCGGGGTTCTTGAACACCGAACCGCAAGACGGCATTTGATACGGCGTTCGCTCTTTTCTCAATATTTGAAGCTGCCGGATTGTCTCCAGTTCTTCGGCCGCGTCACCGGTCTCGAATTCGAATGTCACAGCGGTGACGACAACGCCTTCCAACCCTCGTCTGTACTGCCAAGGGATATCAGGACCCGTCACATACGTCATCATTCCGTCACCGCGCACATATTCTACGTCTCTGACTACCTGGCGGTATTCCTGACCGTGGGCTCCCGCGTTCGTTGCGACACCCCCGCCTACAGTACCCGGAACCCCTATGAGCTTGTGCACACCTGCAAGGCCAGACTTCGCGGTCTCACGCGCAAGGCGCGGCGTGGGCATTCCGGCCGCCAGCTTCCATACCGTTGAGGCGTCGTCGCGTTCCAACACCGCATCGAATCCCTTGCCCATCCGCAACACGAGACCGGGGAATCCCTCGTCTGAGATCAAGACGTTCGACCCCAGGCCCAAGACTATCCATGGCCGACCATTCTCGTAGCACCAAGATAGAGCCTCCGACACATCCTCCGCGGATCGGGGCAAAAGCACGGCGCCGGCGCGTCCACCAATCCGGTAGGTCGTGCATCCGCTCAGTTGCCGGTCCAACTTCATCCGATCACCGAACCGAGCGCTCAGGTCCTGCCACTCCGCTCTGCTCAATCCGCCGCGTCTTCCCTTTCGGCAATTTCGTACCACTCTTGGAGGCACCGCACGGCACCGCGCCTGCTCCGCAAAGCCAGAACCGCATCGCATGCGGCGCTGGCCGCCGACATCGTAGTCACGTACGGGATTCCACGCTGCAGCGAAGTACGCCTGATGAAATAGTCATCCTTCTGCGTGAGCTTCCCAAGTGGCGTGTTGATGAGGAGCTGCACTTGCCCCGACACGATGAGGTCGGAGATGTTTGGGCGGCCTTCATGGATCTTGAACACCCGCTTGTTGGGAATGCCTCGAGATCGAAGGTATTTGGCAGTCCCTTCTGTAGCCACGATCTCATAACCCATCTCGTGGAAGCGCCGGACTATTGGCGTGACTGTCGGCTTGTCACTGTCATTGACTGTCACAAACACAGTACCCTCGAGTGGAAGCGGACTGCCTGCTCCACTTTGTGCCTTTGCGAACGCCATACCCAGACTGTCGGCAATCCCCATTACTTCACCTGTTGAGCGCATCTCGGGCCCCAACAGAGTATCGACATCGGGTAGCTTCGTGAAGGGGAATACCGCCTCCTTCACTGCGACACAGGGAATGGGCGCTTCATCCGCCGGCGCGACTTCGTCGAGGCTCTTTCCAACCATGACTGCGGCAGCGACCTTTGCCATTGACACACCGGTCGCCTTGCTGACAAATGGGATCGTCCGGGAGCCTCGCGGGTTCACCTCCAATACGTACACCACACCGTCTTTCACGGCATACTGAACGTTGATCAAGCCAACTACACCAAGCGCGCTAGCATAGCTCCGGGTGTGCTCAGCCATCTTCTCCAGCGCTGCCTCGTCAATGCGATACGACGGCAACACACACGCCGAGTCTCCCGAATGAATACCGGCATCCTCGATATGCTGCATGATGCCGCCAATCAAGCACCGTTCTCCATCACATACCGCGTCGACGTCTGCCTCGAATGCATCCTCGAGGAACTGGTCGCCGTGGTTCG
>CAYTDU010000403.1:0-5394 GCA_964436395.1 uncultured Gemmatimonadaceae bacterium
TGCAGTTATCACGAAGACCCTCGTTTGTTATAGCGATCCATCCAATCGCCGCTCCAGCTCTCGAACTGGTCGGCTTCAATATGCCTGCGTGCTTCTTCCATCAACCGAGTCAGGAACCGAACGTTGTGCAGCGACAATGCTCTGAGTCCCAGCAGCTCATCGGCTGCGAAAAGGTGCCTGAGGTAGCCTCGGCTGAACGTCGTACATGTCTCACAGTCACACGATTCATCGAGCGGGTTGGAGTCGCGCCTCAGGGCTGCGTTCCTGATCTGCAGCGGCCCGTCCGGCGTATACGCACTTCCGTTACGTCCAATTCGGGTCGGTGCGACGCAGTCGAACAGATCCATTCCCCGCGCGATTGTTTTCAACAAATCCACCGGAAACCCTACACCCATAAGATAATGGGGAATCTCTGTGGGTAGGGATGCGGCGAGGCCGTCCAGTACACCGAACATGGCCTCCTTCGGTTCCCCAACCGCCAATCCTCCGACGGCTATCCCCGTCCACTGGCCGATCGACAAGACCTGGCGCAGTGATCTCTCCCGTAGATCGGGAAAGGTCGCTCCTTGGAGTATAGGCCAGAGTGCTTGTCTGCCATCGGTTTCTGCCGTGAGCGATTTATGGTGGGCCGCGCACCGTTCGAGCCAACGCAGGGTGCGCTCGAGCGCATCCTCCGCTGTCGCCCTTTCAGCCTGACCGGGCACGACGTGGTCCAGCGCCATTGCGACATCCGCTCCCAGAGTCCATTGGATATCGACGGCCTTCTCGGGCGTGAGCTTGCGGCGGCTTCCGTCTACGTGCGACTGGAACTCAACACCATCTTCGTCCACTCTCCGGAAGCCCTCGAGCGAGAATACCTGAAAGCCTCCCGAATCGGTCAGCAGCGGATGCGGCCACGCCATGAAAGCGTGGAGGCCGCCGAGTTCCGCGACCACCTCTTCACCGGGACGAACGTGCAAGTGATAGGTGTTCGACAGAACGATTCTGGCGCCGGCTGCCTCCAAGTCATGCGGCGAGAGGGTGCGCACCGACGCCTGTGTGCCGACGGGCATGAAGGTAGGTGTCTCCACCTCTCCGTGCGGCAGAGTCAACACTCCGGACCGCGCATGTCCGTCTGTTTTGGTCAGTCGAAAGTCGAACATCGTCAGATAATCGCCATAGCGTCTCCGTAGCTGTAGAGCCGATAACCCCGGCCTACTGCTTCCCGGTACGCGTTCATGGTCAATTCGTGTCCGCTGAATGCCGCCACCAGCATCAGCAATGTCGACCTCGGTAGGTGAAAATTGGTGAGCATTGCATCCACTATCTTGAACTCGTACGGCGGAAGAATGAAGAGTTCGGTCCATCCGGACTCCTCCCGAAGCTCGCCGCCTGAACCCACCGATTCCAGAACTCGCGCCGATGTGGTTCCGATAGCCCATACCCGCCGCCCATCGGCCTTGGCCGCGTTTACCACGTCTGCGGTCCGACGCGATACAGAATACCATTCGGCGTGCATCTTGTGCTGCGAAGGATCGTCGTCGCGCACAGGCTTGAAGGTGCCTGGGCCAACATGGAGCACGACTTCGGCTAATTCGACTCCCCGCTCTCTGAGACGGGACAGCGTATCGTGCGTGAAGTGCAGGCCTGCTGTGGGTGCGGCTACACTCCCATCCTCCGTTGCGTACACCGTCTGGTAACGGTCGGTGTCGCTCGACTCCGGCGGACGCGTGATGTAGGGCGGCAGCGGAACCGCTCCGAACCTCTCCATCAATTCGGCGGGGTCGAGCACGCCGGAAAACCGTATTCGCCTCAGACCACCACCCAGAACTCCGGTGATTTCCGCCGTAGTATCAGTGCCAAAGAAGACTTTTCGGCCCACTTTGAGTTTTCCACCAGGGTGGGCGAGACATATCCAGCATCCATCCTCCTCGGGGTGAACCAGAAGAATCTCGGCGTCGCGACCGTTTTCTCGCCGTCCCGTCAACCGCGCCGGAACCACACGGCTTACGTTGATGACGAGCACGTCCCCCGGATCTGTAAGGTCGGCGAAAGACCGAAAAGTCGTATGGTCTATCTGCCCCGATTGACGGTCCAACACGAGTAGTTGACTGGCACTGCGGTCAGCGAGTGGTCGCTGCGCGATGGCCTCCTGCGGATACTCGTAGTCGAAGTCGTCAGTTTGGTAGCGTTTAGGTTCCTGCGCCATTGTCGAAGAGGTTCTCCTGCGGCCCGGGCTCGGAACGCGGAGTGTAGCCGAAATGCCGGTATGCCGCCGGCGTGGCAGCGCGACCACGAGGTGTGCGCTGCAGGTATCCCTGCTGAATCAAGTACGGTTCGTACACTTCCTCGAGCGTGCCCGCATCTTCGCCCACCGCCACGGCGATCGTGTTGAGGCCGACAGGGCCACCGTCGAACTTCTCGATGATCATCTTGAGGATCTGTGCATCCATGTCATCGAGCCCGTACTCGTCGACATTCAGTCGCTGGAGCGCGGCCTCTGCGACCTGCTGAGTGATCTTGCCATCTGCCCGAACCTGAGCATAGTCCCTGACGCGCCGCAACAGGCGGTTTGCCACCCGCGGCGTTCCCCGACTGCGTTTTGCTATCTCGGATGCGCCATCGACGTCGATACCGATTTCGAGTATCCCCGCCGAACGAGTGACAATGATCTGAAGGTCTTCGGTCGGGTAGTAGCCCAGGCGCTCTATCAACCCGAAGCGAGCACGCATCGGCGGGGTCAGCATGCCGAATCGTGTTGAAGCACCGATGAGGGTAAATGGCTCGATCGTCATCGGGATGGTTTGCGCGTTGGGGCCATCCGCGATGCGAACGTCTACCCTGTAGTCTTCCATCGCAGGATAGAGAAATTCCTCTAGCGTCGGTTTGAGCCGGTGAATCTCGTCGATGAAGAGCACGTCACCTCGCTGCAACGTCGTGAGCAAGCCGACTAGATCCCCTGACTTTTCGAGCACGGGCCCGCTGCTGGTCCTGATGTTGACCCCCAGCTCTTTCGAGATTAGCATGGCGAGCGTCGTCTTGCCGAGCCCGGGAGGACCGAAGAACAGCGCATGATCGAGCGGGTCGCCGCGCTTCTTCGCCGCTTCGATCGCTATCTGAAGGCTCTCTTTGACATCGTCCTGTCCAGTGAATTCCACCAGCCGCGATGGTCTGAGCGTCGTCTCCGACGAAGAGTCGTCCGGGAGCTCCTCAGGTGTGGTGATTTCGGGTCGGTTCACGACTTCGCTTTTGCCCGCCATCGTATAGGACGTTCGTCCTCTTCGAGCACGTGTTTCTTCTTGCAGGTCATGCAGCGGTCTTCGGCTCGACTCTCGTTGTCGTCAACCAACCTTCTGTTGGTGACTCCGCACGACGTACATATCCATTCAGCAGTCTTCATTTTCTCTTGACCATTAGTTTCAGGGCACCGCGGATGAGGTTGGCTGGTTCGTCTCCCCCACCATCCGAGAGGACTTGTCTCACAGCCTTTTCTGCATCAACGGTCGAGTAGCCCAGGTTGATTAGTGCCTGTACTGCCTGTTCGGCGGGAACTTCTGCCGCGCCAGTGAGCTCCGACGTTCCCAGATCACGCAGTTTGTCCTTCAGCTCCAGCGATATCCGGTCGGCCGTCTTCTTCCCGACTCCCGGAACGGTACACAATGCTGCCACGTCTCCCTCTTTCAGCACCTTCACCGCTCGCGCGCCACCCAGCGTCGAAACTATTGCCAGGGCCAGTCGCGGCCCCACTCCGTTGACGCCCAGTAGGCGCTCGAAGAGCGTACGTTCGTCGAGTTCATCGAATCCGTACAACGACCACCCATCGTCCCGCACGACGAGAGCGGTGTTGAGCTCGACTTCGTTTCCAGTATTCGGAAGCCGTTCCAACACGCCCAGAGGAACGGCAACCTCGTAGCTCACTCCGCCGGCAGTTGCAATGACCACTCGGTCTCCGGACTTGGCGCCGAGTTTCCCCTTGATTGCTGCAATCATTGTCTCTTTCTCGACGTAATTAGGTACGTCAGAGCAATCGCACACGCGTCCGCGGCATCATCCGGACTTGGCGGTTCTTTCAGTCGCAGTAGACGCTGCACCATGTACGCTACCTGCCCTTTGCCCGCGCCACCGACGCCTGAAACGCTCTTCTTGACCGTCGCCGGAGAGAATTCCGCGATTTCCGCACCAGCTTTTGCCGCGGCCAGTAGCACCATGCCTCTGGCCTGCCCCAAGGTAACCGTTGTGCGGACATTGGATTTCAGGAACGCCGTCTCGACAGCAACTGTAGCCGGCTCGTGGCGGGCGATCAACTCCGTCACACCGTCATAGATGGTTTCGAGCCGACTGCTCATTGTTTGCCGGGCATTGGTCCGTATCACACCGCATTCAATCAGTCGCCCGGGTATTCCACTCTTTGGTTCGAGGATCGCGTATCCCGTGACGGCAGTGCCGGGATCTATGCCCAGCACTCTCTCGCTCACCCGCTTACCGCCGCCAGTGTATCCTGATCGATGTCGAAGTTGCTGAACACCTTCGAGACGTCGTCATCGTCTTCGAGCGCATCTGTGAGCCTCAAGAGCTGCTCGGCGTCCTTGCCCTCCACCATCACACTGTTTTGCGGTATCATGCCGATCTCGGCATCCGCGACCGTTAGGCCCTTGGCTTCCAGGGCATCTCGGACTGAGTGGAGCACAGTGGGATCGGTCGTGATTATGTGCTGATCGCCCTCCGTGGTCATGTCGTCGGCACCCGCATCGAGTGCGGCTTCGAGCACATCGTCTTCCTGATACCGTTCGGCATCCAGGTACAGCAAGCCACGCTTGTCGAACATCCATGCCACCGAGTTTGGCGTTCCGAGGTTGCCCCCGTTCTTCGTAAAGAGATGCCGGATCTGAGCGACTGTGCGGTTCAAGTTGTCGCTCGTGACCTGGATTAGTATGGCTGCCCCGCCAGGGCCATAACCCTCGTAAATCGCCTCTTCGTAAACGACCCCTTCCAACTCCCCCGTTCCCTTCTTGATCGCACGCTCGATATTCTCAGCAGGCATGTTGCCTGCTTTGGCAGTCTCGATCGCGGCCCGCAGCCTAGCATTGCCGTTGGGGTCCCCTCCACCCTGGCGGGCAGCCACGGTGATCTCCTTGATCAGCTTCGTGAATTTGACGCCGCGTTTTGCGTCGGTGGCTGCCTTTTTCCTCTTTATCTGCTTCCACTTGCTATGTCCGGCCATACGTCCTCCGCCGGGGAAATCGAAGTTTCAGTATCTGTCGTGAATATATCCGGCTCTCTCGTCGCGCGGCAACGCGACTGAGATCGAATCAGTGGTCAGGGTCAAGCATGTCCTCGAATCTCATCCACTTCTGGTAGAAATAGAGGTCTACAAATCCGGTCGGGCCGTTACGGTTCTTTACGATTATCAGCTCC
>CAYTDU010000404.1:0-5366 GCA_964436395.1 uncultured Gemmatimonadaceae bacterium
TTTCCCATTGTTGAAAGCCGGGACTTCCGTAACAGCGCCGGTGGCAGGGTCGAGCATTGCCAATCCGTACTGACCGTACATCAGGCTCGTGAGTCCCGTCGTGAACCGCTCAGACACAAAGGCAATCCTTCTGCCGTCTGGCGACCAGACGGGGCTCAGGTCGCCGAATTGGTCGTTCGTGAGCCGCCGCCGCTCCTCTTGCTGTAAGTCGTACAGGAAGAGATCCGACCACGAGTCCGCTATGCCCGAGAAAACTATGTACCTGCCGTCTGGCGACCAGGACGGGTTGAATATTTCGCCCAAATCTTCAAAGGTTGCTTCTTGGACGGTCTTGCCTGTTTCGGTGTCCATGATCGACAGGACGGGCTGGCCCTTTCTCACGGCAGCGAAAGCAAACCGGTTGCTGGCGCCACCGGAGAAATCCCAAGATCCCGCCGACTGCACAAACTGGACGCCTTCGAAATATGGGTCTACCGACGTCTTCACGATTTTCCGCTTTATTTCGCCGGTGACAGCGTCGGACAGGAACATCTCGATAGCAAACAGGTCCTTCTCGGAAAGGAACACGAGCTGGCTTCCGTCTGGGCTCAGCGCCGGAGCAATGTTGTACTCACCGCTGCCGGAGGCCTTACCTAGGATTGGCGTCCCATATGCACTTGCATCCGCGGTCTGATCGCGCAGCGGCTCCGTCGCGGCCCTCATTGCTTCATACCAATCCGACATCACCGAATCGGGATGCATGCGGAGGACGCGCTGAAACGCCAGCCCGATATTCGGCACCGACCGAGTAGCTTTGAGTAGTCTGCCAATCGACTCGTCACCCCAACGGCCGGCTATATACGCAATCAACGCTTGCCCGTGTTGGTAAGGGTGCAGTGCTCTTTCGTCACCTATGTCGTTGATTGGCACGTCGCGTTCGACAAATGCCCGCATCCACATCGCCGTCTCGGGGTCGATGTGCCCGACTGACATGTACTCAGAGATTCCCTCTAAGAACCAGAGCGGCATCCGGGCCGCACCAGGAACTCCGGAGATCAATGTGCCACCGCCCTCACCGGTCATGTCGAACTGGAACGCGTGCACCAACTCATGCCCTATCACGTGATCCGTCTCGTGCAGCGGCCCGAGGAACGGGATTACGATGCGCCGCTTCATGATCTCGGTCACACCCTGGGTGGACTCGTCCATGTCACTGCCGAGAGCATTGGTCTGACGGAAGTGGGGGTGCGCGGCGTAGAGAATGAGTGTTTGCCGGTTACTGAGTTCATGGTCGAACACCCGAGATATCCGCTCGTACCACCGCTCGGCCATGAGTGCCGCGACGTTGACATCGACTCCAGGATAGTAGTGGATGTCAAAATGCTCGGTTTTCAGGACTTTGAAATCGAAGTCCTCATATTGGACCCTGTTGCGGCCAAAGTACTGGGCTTCTGTCTCCTGAGGGAGTAGCGTGAATCCGACGCCGCAGGCGATGATTCCAGTGGCCAACTTTCGCAACGAAAAGCTCATCCTTCAGCCCCCTTGGGTCGGACAGCAAACTCGGGTATTGGCTGTCTCTCTACTTCGCGGGTAATATTTCTCAGTAATTAGACAGTTAAGTGGCAACATTTGTTCCTTGGTACGTCTCGCCTTTCGCCTTCACGGTACTCGCATGCGGACAAATTCATCGAGTTTCCCATGTATGACGCTCTGCGACCCACGAAGTTAGTGCGTCAGTGGAGCCAAATCTTACACGACATGTGCTGGCCCATTTGGGGGCTATCATGTCCTCGCGGTGGGACATTCCGCCGGTCTGGCCCTTGTCCCTTGCCACCCTGTCATAGTCACATACCACGTGCGGCCCGGATCGGTCACTCAAACGAGCCGATCTCGCGAGCCGAGCTCGGAGTGCATAGCCCTACTGCAGTCTAGCTGTATTCGTTGTGTGGAGAAAGTGCACTCTGGAATAACAATCCCGCCAACTACTCTGCCAAGGCGGGCAGTGCTGGCCCAGATCCACCTGATTATTTCAGGTTGATGACTTACATTCTCATCGGATATGGTAGCGTAACGCCCGACATCAGCGCATCAAGGGGATATTCTACACGTGACGAAACAACAGGATTATCCGCGTGCCACCCCGCTGTGGTTGAACTTGGCACTCTGGATTGCAGCGGGCGTGTTGATGTTCGCAGCTCTAGAGTACCAGGAGCGTACGGGTCCAACGAAAGAACTGCGCGGTGATTTCACGGTTGACGGGACGGAGTATTCATACGAGTTGATCCGAAGTGGCAACTCGCATGAAGATGCAAGAGTAGTTCTTCCCGGCGCGGGCGATACGGTCCAAGGGATGATTCAATACAAGCGGTACCCTACTTCGGACGAATTCTCGTCGATTCCGCTCCAACTCGAGGGTGAGGAGCTGGCGGGCATGCTACCGAAACAGCCGGCGGCAGGAAAACTCGAGTATTTCATCACGCTGGAGACGCCATCGGGAGTGGTGCGGATCCCCGAAGATCAAACTGACAATGTGATTATTCGGTTCAAAGACGCGGTGCCGATATACATCTTGCTGCCGCACATCATATTCATGTTCTTTGCGCTTTTCGTTGGGATGCGCACGGCTCTCGCCGCCGTGGTGACACCGCAGGATATGCGCAAGCTGACATGGGTTACCCTGGGCCTAATGACTATCGGAGGGCTCATCTTGGGGCCGGTTGTGCAGAAGATTGCGTTCGGAGAATTGTGGACCGGTATTCCATTCGGGTATGACCTGACGGACAACAAGACCTTGATCATGTGGATCGTTTGGGTCGCCGCTTGCGGTCTGTTGTTTTGGAAACAAGTACAGAGCGAAACAGCCCGTCGGTTTGCAGTGGTCGTTGCAGCAGCCGTGATGATTGTCGTGTACTTGATTCCGCACAGCCTGCGCGGCAGCGAGTTGGATTACGATGCGCTAGATCAGGGGACTCCGGCATCAGAAGCAGTCCGAACAGGACAGCTCAGATAGCATAGGCACTGGGGCGTTGGGTGGATTTGACAGAAGCGATTTTTATGAGGGCTTGACGAAAGGGGATACACCAGAAATGAGAACGAGCAGGAGGAATTTCCTGAAGGTGGCAGCGGGTACGGCCGGTGCTGCGACGCTGGGGACCGCCACCTCGTGCACAGCTCAATCGGATACACCGGAAGCGATCCGTAACCTCCAACCCTACCCCGGTGACTTCACGCCGATCTCCGACGAAGAACGGCTGAGTCGCATAGAAAAAGCACAGAGGCTCATGGCTGAGAACGGTGTCGATGCGATTTTCCTCGATTCCGGAACCAGCATGTTCTACTACACTGGCGTGCGCTGGGGGCAGAGCGAACGCATGTTTGCCGCGGTTATCCCGGCCAGCGGCGAGTTGGCCTGGGTTTGCCCGGCGTTTGAAGAAGAACGCGCCCGGGAACTGATCCGGTTCGGTGACGATGTACGTACCTGGGAAGAGCATGAGAGTCCGTATGAGCGGGTGGCGCAGGTACTGAGGGACCGTGGCATGAGGCGTGGCACGATTGGAATAGAAGAACGTTGCCGGTTCTTCCTATACGATGGTGTTCGCCAGGTTACCAGGGCCCAGTTCGTGAGTGCCGATCCCGTCACCATCGGGTGCCGTGTATTCAAGTCGGACCATGAACTCGCACTCATGCAGCGCGCCAATAACATCACGATCGAGGCGTATCGCGCAGCATTCCAAACGGTTTACGAGGGGATGCCGAGGGAAGAACTGAGTGACAATATTGCCGCAGCCCATACCGCGCTTGGTGCCACCGGCCGAGGCGGTGGACAGTTCGGTCAGGCCTCTGCGTTTCCACATGGCAGCAGCCAGCCGCAGTTCCTTCAAGAGGGAGACATCATCCTCGTTGACGGTGGATGTGGAGTTGACGGCTACAGGTCGGACATCAGCCGCACGTTTGTGTTTGGTGAGCCCAACCAAAGACAGCGGGATGTGTGGAACGTGGAGAAGGAAGCTCAGACAGCGGCCCTGGAGGCAGCACAGGTTGGAGTACCCTGTGAGGATGTCGATGCAGCTGCACGGGCTGTGATCACGGGCGCGGGATTTGGTGAAGGCTACGAGAACTTCTTCCACCGAGTCGGTCACGGCATCGGGCTCGACGGGCATGAGTGGATCAATCTGGTACGCGGCAACACCACTCCGCTCGCCCCGGGCATGTGCTTCAGCAACGAGCCGGGGATTTACATATACGGTGAGTTCGGTGTGCGCTTAGAAGACTGCATGTACATCACGGAAGAGGGCGGGAAGCTGTTTACCCCGCAGGCGCCGTCGATTGATAATTGTATTGCTTGAGGGAAAGGGGAAAGGGGAAAGGGGAAAGGGGGCCGCGCTTCCCTCTTCCCCCTTCCCCTACCCAACTGTCACATCAACCACCTACTCAACCACCCAAAAAATTCCCTCTGCCACAAGATCCCATTCTGCGCCGACAACACCCAGTGATTTTCGTCTGGGAAGTACAATAGGCGGCTCGGTACGCCCTTGAGTTGTGCCGCCGTGAAAGCTTGCATCGACTCCGATTCGGGTACCCGATAGTCCCGGCCGCCCTGTACGATCAGGATTGGAGTGTCCCAGTTGTCCACGTAGCGATGCGGCGAATAGAGATCGTAACTCTTGGAGTTTTTCCAGTACGGGCCGCCAAAATCGAAGTTCACGAAGAACATCTCCTCGGTGTGTCCGTACATGCTCTCGAAATTGAACACTCCGTCGTGAGCAATGAACGCCTTGAACCGACCGTCGTGGTTGCCGGCGAGCCAGAAGACGGCGTAGCCGCCAAAACTCGCTCCCACGGCTCCAAGTCGGCTCTCATCCACGTACGGTTCCCGCGCGACATCATCGATTGCAGCGAGCAAGTCCGCCATCGCCTGGCCACCCCAGTCTCCTGAAATCTCCTCCTCCCACGCCTGGCCAAAGCTCGATGAACCGCGTCGGTTCGGCGCAACTACCACATATCCGTTCGCCGCCATAATCTGGAAGTTCCATCGATACGAAAACGATTGGCTGAGCGGCCCTTGAGGTCCGCCCTTGCAGTAAAGGAGAGCAGGATATTGGCGGCTGGGGTCGAAGTTGGGCGGATATATCACCCAGGAGTGCAGTTGCTTTCCGTCTGTGGTGGCCGTCCACCGCTCGCGTACCTCACCCAACTCGAGGCGACTGAGTACGTCCTGATTTGCAAAGGTCAGGTGAGTAGCCGTGCCGTTTGTGGGGTCGACCCGATAGATATCTGTCGGCGCCGACATCGACATCCTCGAGGCCACCAGGGTCATTCCAGATCCCTCACCGGCAATTCCAAACGCGCCGTAGTTGTGGACACCCTCGGTAACCTGCCGGACCGTG
>CAYTDU010000405.1:0-5354 GCA_964436395.1 uncultured Gemmatimonadaceae bacterium
CAACACGTTGCCCTGGTAAACACCGCCAGCGCGAGTGGCGACTTCGTGGGGGTGCTCTCGGGCGACCGCCGCACGATTGTTACGGCAACCAGGTCGCCGTTCGAGCGAAACGAGACGGTTTTCGGTCAGTATTTCGTGGAGGCGTTTTCCGAAAACGTGGCCGATGTGGATCACGACGAGCGTGTTTCGATGCTGGAAGCGTTCGAATACGCCCGCCGCGAAGTGGAGCGGTTCTACGAGGGCGAGAACAGGCTCCAGACGGAGCACGCCGTGCTCGACGACAACGGCGACGGCGAGGGCAGCAGCGAGCCGGACCCAGCAACGTCGGACGGCAGGTTGGCGGCCACGTTCTCGTTCGACGCGTCTGCCTCTTTCGTGGCGGAGGTCGCTGGAGGTGATCCCGAGTTGGCGGAGCTGTACCGACGCCAGCGGCTGTTGCAGGATTCGCTCGCGGTGCTGCGCACCCGCAGAGACGAAATGGAACAAACAACCTACGAGACCACGCTGGAGCAGTTGCTGCTCGATCTGTCGCGGGTAGCGTTGGAAATCCGCGAACGCGGCGGAGGTGGCCCGTGAAGAGCCAGACTCTCATGCTCGCGATGGTTGTGTCATTGGCGTCCGGCGCGGCGACCCATTCGTTGAATGCACAACAGGTTGACGAAGCTGTGACCGCGTACAGAACGGGCCGCTATGACGATGCCATCGGTCTGTTCGAGCGGGCGGTGAGGAGAGACGGCTCGTCCGTGGTCGCCGCACGCGGCCTGGTAGCGGCGCTCGGCGAGGTCGGTCGCTACGGCGACGCATTGGAGGCCGCACGGAGATTCGAGCGCGAAAACAGCAGCTCCGCCGAACTGGCCAACGCGCTGGGCGAACTCCTCCATGTAACCGGCGATCTGGAGGGCGCCGAGGGTGCCTTTCGACGTGCGTCGGCGGCCGCTTCCGACAGCCTTACCGCCCGGTTTAATCTCGCCCTGCTCGGGTACGAGCGCGGCGAGGTGGCGACGGCGTTCAACGAGTTCGACCGCTTTGTCGGCGTCTACAATAGGAGCGACGGACTAACCTCGCGGCAGCTCACTGCCGTGGCCAACGCGGTCCGGCGCCTCAGCATTCGCGATCCACTGTTGTCGAGAGATGCACTGCGAGCTTACGACGAGGCGATCGCCGCCGACCCCGGCAATTTGGAGCCGAGGGTGCTGGTGGGCGAGCTGTTTCTGGAGCGCTACGGCGGCCCCGACGCGTATGCCTCGTTCGACGATGTGTTGCAGGTCAACCCGAATCACCCTCGCGCGCTGCTGGGGCTGGCGCGAACGGCGCTGTTCAACGGCGAGCCGAACGCAATGGAACTCGTGAACCGGAGTCTCGAGGTGAACGAACACCTCGTACCGGCGCGAGTATTTCTCGCGACTCTCTATCTCCAACTGGAAAACTATGAGCGTGCCCTCGAGGAGGTTGAGCAGGCTCTAGTGGTAAACCCAGCGTCGCTCGAGGCGCTCTCGGTGCAGGCGGCGGTCCGTTACCTGAGCGGTGACCAGGCCGGGTTTGCCGAATCGCGCCGGCGGGTGCTGCAACTCAACCCGCGGTTCGGAGGCTTCTACGTTACGCTCGCCGAGGTGTGCGCGCGAAACCGTCTGTACGAACAGGCGGCAGAGTTTGCGCGGATGGCCACCGAAATCGACTCGCTGTCATGGCGCGGTTACGCACTGCGCGGAATGAACGAACTCCGCAACGCCAGGATGAGCGAGGGTCGGGCTTTTCTCGAGAGGGCCTTCGAGGGTGACCCCTACGACGTCTGGACCAAAAACACGCTCGACCTTCTGGACACGCTCGATCTCTACCCGGAGGCTCGCTCGCCGCGGTTCAGGTTCTTCATCGACGGCACGGAATCGGAGCTTCTTGCTCTCTACCTGAGTGACATTGCCGAGGAGGCATACGACCGGCTCGCGCGGAAGTACGGATACGAGCCGCCCACGCCTATAAGGGTGGAAGTGTTTCCACACGAGGCCGACTTCTCCGTCCGGACGTTCGGAATAGCAGGTTTGCGTGCGCTCGGTGTGAGTTTTGGGCCGGTTGTGGCAATCATCTCCCCATCGGCGAAGGATGACGGGTTCTTCAACTGGGGCTCGACGCTTTGGCATGAACTCGCTCACACATTTCACATGGGCGTGAGTGAGTTCAAGGTCCCGCGTTGGTTCACGGAAGGTCTGGCGGTGCTGGAGGAACGGAGGGCGCGGCAGGGGTGGGGCGACGACGTGAGCCCCGGCTTCCTCTCTGCATATCTGCAGGGCAGGCTGTTCGACGTGCGGGAGCTCAACAACGGGTTCTCGCGCCCGGTTTACCCGGAGCAACTCGGATATTCGTACTATCAGGCCTCGCTCGTCTGCGAGCTGATAGAGCGTGACCACGGATTCGGAGCACTGGTGGAGTTTCTGCGCGGGTACGGTGCCGGTCGGTCCAGCGCGGAGCTGTTTCAATCGATTCTCGGCGTGAGCATCGATCGGTTCAACGAGACGTTCGACGACTTTATGCGGGAGCGTTTCGCCGGCCCGATGGTCGCGCTCCGTTCACCGGCTGCCGGCGACAGTGTCGGCAGACCGTCGCGAGAAAGCTTGCTCCAGCGCGCGCTCACTCGTCCCAACGACTACCTGGCCCAACTCGCCGCCGGCGTTATGCTGTACCGCGACGGCAACCACGAGGACGCGCTCACGCACCTAGAGCGTGCGGAGTCGCTATTCCCCGAGTATGGAGGAGAGGGCAGCCCGCACTGGTATCTGGCTCAGATCTACGCGGAACGCGGTGAGCTGGAAAGAGCCGCAGCCGAACTGCGAGCGCTAACCGCCATTGACGAGAGGCACTATGCGGGCCGCCTCGAGCTGGCCGACCTGTTGCTGCAGCTGGGAGACAGCGGCTCGGCGGCCAATGTTTTGGAAGAGTTGCTCTACATCTACCCATTGGACAAAAGCTTGCACGCGCGTCTCGCCGAACTGCTGGCGCAGGAGCAGCGCTGGCCGGAGGCGATTCGCGAACGGCGTGCGGTGCTTGCACTCGATCCGGTGGACGAGGCTGAGGCGATGTATCAACTCGCCAAGACATACTTCGACTCGGGAGATCTGGAGAACGCTCGACGCAGCGTAATAAGGGCGCTGGAAGGCGCACCCAACTACCAGCAGGCCCAGGAACTGTTGCTGGAGATCCATGCCCGAAGAAAGCAGGCGAGGTAGCGAGATGTTTAAGAGTTGGCGGGTCACGACATTGCTGCTGTTGCTGGCGGTGACGGCCGCGGACGCAACTGCGGGGCAGCGTTTCGGCAGGCGTGGGCGGGGCGGATCGATGTACTGGAACGACGGTGACGACTACACGATCTACAACGTGCCCTACGACGGTCGGTTCACCTTTGTGCGGCTGAGCTTTACACCCGGGGCTGGAGGCGACGCCTGGTGGGGAAGAAGGGGTCGTGGTCAACTCTGGTGGGACCACGACTGGCCGACGGCGGAGCGCAACCTCATGCAGTTGGTGCGCGAACTCACGTCCATCTACCCCTACCTGGACGGGAGTCAGATCCTCGGCGCCGACGATCCCGAGCTCCACAAGTATCCCGTTGCCTACGTGTCGGAGCCTGGGTACTGGACGGTGAATGAGGCGGAAGCCGAAGGTTTGAGAAACTACCTGCTGAAGGGTGGCTTTCTCATCTTCGACGACTTCTCCGGACCTTACGAGTTTCTGAACCTTCAGCAGTGTATGGCCCAGGTGCTGCCGAACGTGCGTATCGTGCCGCTCGACGTTTCGCACCCGGTATTCCACTCGTTCTTCTCGTTGGATACGCTCAACTTCACCCATCCATATGAAGGGGTGGAATCCGAGTTCTGGGGAATTCACGAGGACAACGATCCGGAAAAGCGCCTGATGGCGATCATCAACTACAACAACGATATCGGTGAGCTGTGGGAGTTCTCGGCAACCGGATGGTTCCCGGTGCCGCTCACCAACGACGCATACAAGCTGGGCATCAACTACATCGTGTATGCGATGACTCATTGACAGGAGAATCATGACAAACACGCCCGCAGCCCTCGAAGCGGCAGACGACATCGCGCTGGCTGAACGCCTCAGCGCGGGACGCGATCGCGTGCTCGAAGAGGTACGGAAGCTCATAGTTGGGCAGGATGATGTGATCGAACAGGTGTTGCTCTCGCTGTTGGTGGGTGGCAACAGCCTGATCGTCGGCGTGCCGGGTTTGGCCAAGACACTGTTGATCCACACCGTCGCTCAGGTGTTGGATCTCAAATTCTCGCGGATTCAGTTCACGCCCGACCTCATGCCCTCGGACATCACCGGAACCGATCTGGTGCAGGAGGACCCTGACAGCGGCAAACGGCAGATGGTGTTTCTGCCGGGGCCCATATTCGCCAACATCGTGTTGGCCGACGAGATCAACCGCACTCCGCCCAAGACTCAGGCCGCGTTGCTCGAGGCCATGCAGGAGCACAGGGTGACCGTCCAGGGCCGCACCTACGATCTCGAGGAGCCGTTCTTCGTGTTTGCGACCCAGAACCCGATCGAGCTGGAGGGGACCTATCCGCTTCCCGAGGCTCAGCTCGACCGGTTCATGTTCCACATCATCATGGATTACTTGCCGGTTGACGAAGAGATGGATGTCGTTCGCACCACAACCGCGATTCAGGACCCCGTGTTCGAGCACGCGGTGACGGGAGCGGACATCGTCGCCTTCCAGGAACTGGTGCGGAAGGTACCGGTTTCCGAACCGGTGTTGCGCTATGCGGTCGACCTTGCGAGAACGAGCCGACCGAGTGAGAACGGGACGCCCGACTTCATTGAGAAGTGGGTGTCGTACGGCGCCAGCGTGCGCGCGGCGCAGTACCTCATACTTGGCGCAAAAGCGCGCGCCCTGTTGAATGGTCGGTACCACGTGAACTTCGACGACATCCGCGCGCTCGCGCACCCCGTGTTGCGCCACCGCATTCTGTTGAACTTCCACGCTGAATCGGAGCAGAAGACGACGGATCAGCTAATCGACATGTTGCTCGAAGTTGTCCCGTTGCCGAAATCGGGAATGTGAAGACCTCTCAGTTTCTCGACCCCAAGGTGCTGGCCAGGATCGACAACCTGGAACTCCTGGCCCGGACGGTGGTGGACGGCTTCATTAACGGCCTGCACCACTCACCGTACTTCGGCCTGTCCGTCGATTTCGCGGAGCATCGGCAGTACATGCCCGGCGATGACATTCGGAGAGTAGACTGGCGCGTCTTCGGCCGCACCGACCGCTTTTACGTGAAGGAATACGAGGCCGACACCAACGCAAACTTCTGCGTGTTGTTCGATGTCTCGAAGTCCATGGA
>CAYTDU010000406.1:0-5340 GCA_964436395.1 uncultured Gemmatimonadaceae bacterium
TCTTCGGGTTGCGCTGCTTTGGCTGTAATACGAAGGTAGATACCATCCGACTTGATACCCCCTGGACTCGGTTTGAGCAGACCGTCTTCTGAAACAACCTCGAAGATAGGACCACTCGCAGAGAAGAAAGTTGGCTTCCTGGCGGAAACGATGATCAAATCGAACAGGTTCCGCCATGTCTTGCCGTCGGGCAGGAATCGGTCGAATGCGTATGTCATCATTGCGCTGCTGTACGACCATTCGGAATTGGTTATGAGCATGAGCTTCTTGCCCGCATGACGCTGGTCCAGCAGTGCGAGCGGCGTGTCTGGGTCCAGAACCACGAATCGGTTTGGATCGGCGATTATGTCGGCCTTGAGGCGTCCTTCCATGTGAGCTTCGTCTGTCGAAGAACGCACCGTACGGTATACATCACGATAGCTGAGCCCGGGTGGGAGCTTACCGTCGTCCAACAGATCCACGAGCTGACCGAACATCCAAGCCTCGGACAACGAGAACAGAGTGTTCAGAAAGTCATAGCGGTCCTCTCTGAGATCGATCAATGTCCGCGAGTAGGTTTTGCGCTGCTCGGCGAACTCGAGCGGTTTTGTTCCATGGCACGCCCTCTTGACGTAGCCAAACCGATCCACCTTCAGCGTGTTGCCCAGTTCTGTGTCGATGATCAGACTGCGAATGACCTCGGCGGGTTCAAACTCGAGTCTTTCTACCGGCCATCCGATCGAAAGCAGCTTGTCTTTGATGTGCGCGTACGCCCGGCCTTCCCACTCATCCACCTTGTAGTGGATTAGCGTATAGTCCATGTCGTAGCCGATCGCGCGGATCGTGTGCATGTTGAGTGTACGATTGCAGTACACGCCGCGCTCGTCGGGCTTCGGTGGGAATGCGCTCCCGGACCTGCTCGACCGCTTTCGCTCCGTCATACTATTCTCACCAAAGAGACGAAGTGGTTGAGCGGCCCGTGGCCACTACCTAGACCAGGCGCTCTAGCAATAGCCCGCTGAACGAAGTCCAAGCCGTCCCGCACGGCTTCCTCCATACTCCTGCCCTGCGCTAGGCCGGCCGTGATTGCCGCCGACAAGGTACACCCCGTTCCATGCGTCGATGTCGTGTCGACCTTGTGGTGCGGTATGGTGGTAACCAGATCACTGGTGACGAGTACGTCTTCGATCTTTTCCTCATCGAGGTGACCGCCTTTGACCAATGCGGCTTCGGCGCCCATGCCCACCAGAATCTTACCCGCTGCGATCATCCTGTCGATGGTGTCGATTTCGTTCTCCACCAGAATGCTCGCTTCATCGAGATTCGGAGTCACGAGTGTCGACAGAGGCACCAGGTGCTCACGCACGGTTTGCTGCGCATCCTCGTCCAGAAGCGGATCACCGGAGGTTGCAACCATCACCGGATCAAGCACATAGTTAGGGAACCTGTGCAGCTTGATAGCGGCTGCAACGGCCTCGACTAGTTCAACCGTTGCGAGCATTCCGGTCTTGATTGCGTGCGGCGGCAGATCGTCGGCAACCGCATCGATCTGTGCCCGCACCATTTCCACGGGAATGGCATGTACGCCGTGAACGCCGACAGTGTTCTGGGCGGTGATGGCCACGATCGCGCTCGTGCCAAACACGCCAAACTGGTGGAATGTCTTCAAGTCTGCCTGAATACCGGCGCCGCCGCCCGAGTCGGATCCAGCAATTGTGAGTGCGATCTTGGTCATCGGAGTCCGTGGTTGAATTGCGGAAGAACTTGGCTTATCCGGACGTGTGGCGCACATTGAAGCCCATGACGCCCTCAAAAGGCTGAAGAGATGGCCTCGAAACTGATTACGTTGGTCAGAAATCTACAACAAAGGAAAGGTCGCAAGCGGAGTTCGTTCGCGGTGGCCGAAGGTGTGCGGCTCGTTGAAGAGGCTATTCAGGCGAGTATTGGCTTCCAGGGCGCCGTGATCTGTCATGCACTGTCCAAGACGAGTCGCGGAAAGGCTTTGCTGGCCGACATCGCAGCACACGCGATTCCGATTGAAGAAGTGGATGAACGTACCTTCAACGATCTTGCCGGCACTGATACGCCGCAGGGCATTCTAGCGGTAGTCGAGCTGCCCAACTGGGACCTGAATGCAATCCAGCCTAAACAGAAGTACCCTGTGCTGGTTGTGGACGGAGTACAAGATCCTGGCAACCTCGGCGCATTGCTGCGAACGGCATACGGGCTCGGTGCCCCGGGGGTGGTTTTGCTGAAAGGCACCGCCGATGCGTCGAACTCAAAAGCCCTGAGGGCGAGTATGGGGGCCTCGTTCCGACTGCCGGTATCACGAGCTACGACTCAGGAGTTGCACGGTTGGGCCCGCGAAAACGGAGTTACCATCTGGGCTTCGGGGTCGGATGGCACGCCTCTCCACCGAACGACCGTTCCAGACAAGCTGGCTGTTGTCGTCGGAAACGAAGGCGCGGGCGTGAGCCGGGAGATCGCGGGAATTGCCGGCGGAAACGTGGCCATTCCGCTCTCTCGTGGCGCCGAGTCGCTGAACGTCGCCGTCGCGGCAGGAATCTTCCTTTATGAGGTGCAACGTGCTGGTTGAACCCTTTGTATTGCCTTTCGCCGCCGCACTAGGTGCAATTCTGGGCAGTTTCCTCAACGTCCTGATTCTCCGTTTGCCGAAGGATGAATCGGTCGTCTTCCCCGGGTCGAAGTGCCCACACTGTGAGGCTCCGATAGCCTGGTATGACAACATTCCGTTGATCTCGTGGCTGGTGCTCGGCGGGAAATGCAGAAGCTGCAAGGCTGGCATATCGATCCAATATCCGCTCATCGAGCTGGTCGTTGCCGCAATCTGGGCACTCGCTGTCTGGCACTATGGCGCCACGCTGACTGCTGTCACTGGCGCCCTGTTCGGCACGATATTGCTGGGGATTGCCGTAACCGATGCGCGGCACTACCTGATCCCGGACGAATTCTCTCTGGGTGGTTTGGTGATTGGGATGCTCTTGTCCCTTCGTGGTGGTTGGGATGGACTCATCTTTGCCGTGATCGGCGCGGCTGTGGGTTTCGTGCTCCTTCTCGCTGTCGCGTACCTGGGCGAAAAGGTTTTCGGCAAAGAGGCAATGGGCGGTGGGGACATCAAGATGATGGCCATGGTCGGCGCCTTCGTCGGCTGGCAAGGGGTGCTGCTCACCATCTTCTTGGGCGCGCTTCTCGGCACGTTGGTGTTTGTTCCTCTCCAATTGAAAAAGAAGATGCTGGTTCCATTTGGGATATTCTTGGCCGCGGCTGCCGCGATCGTATTTGTGGTTGGCGAAGCGATTATCTCGTGGTATTGGGGGTTTGTGGTGGGGGGGTAAACAAGGAATGTCCAATATCGAACAAGGGATTTCCAATGTCCAAGTGACGCGGCTTAGTGTTTCTCCTCTGCTTTGTCCGTGGTACTGCAGAGTTTCGTATCCTGACAATTGGACATTGGACATTGGATATTGGACATTCCCCCTTCCCCTTTCCCCTTTCCCCTCCTTTCAACCCTTTCCCCAATCCTCCCATCTAATCAGGTGTGCACAGAAGCCCAAACCTGGGGGAGGACGTCCTGGCTAGCGACCGGGATGTCAAGCGAGCCGACGCTGAGGCGGCGGATGCGGCGCTTGCAGCCAGTGGTGACGCCTCGGCATTCGAACGGCTGTATCGGGCTCATGTGGCGCGGATCCACTCATTGGCCAGCCGAATGACCAGTGGGGAACATGCCGACGAGCTAACACAGGATGTTTTCGTGCGAGCCTGGGAGAAGTTGAGCACGTATCGTGGGGAGGCGGCGTTCGGTACATGGCTGTATCGGTTGGCTGTGAACCTCATTTTGGGCAAGAGGGCAACGATGAGCCGCCTGCGCGAGAGGCTCCAAAACGGAGACGAAATGCTGCAAACGCTGCCGACAAGAGCTGAAACGGTGGATCTGGCGGTCGATTTCGAATCGGCCATTGAGCGTCTACCCGATGGCGCAAAGCAGGTGTTCGTGCTGCACGACGTCGAGGGCTTCAAGCACAAGGAGATAGGTGCGATGCTGGGAGTTACTGCGGGTACAAGCAAAGCACAGCTCCACAGAGCGCGCATGGCGCTCAGAGAGTACGTGGACAGGTGACGGAGCGACACGATGGCTGACGTTTGGACAGACAGACTTTCGGATTACATCGACGGCGAACTGAGCGAGGCGGACAAAGAAATGCTCGAGCGCCACCTCGCCGGTTGCGAGGAATGCAGAAAGACGGTCTCTACACTCAGAGCCGTTGCTGCGCGCGCCGCCGAGCTCCGAGACCGAACCCCTGATGCCGATTTGTGGGCTGGTATTTCCTCCCGCATCAAGGAGACGGCGACTGACGATGTCGATGCCGTCGACATACGGCAGCGGGCAAAGTCACGCAGACAGTTCTCGTTTTCCGTACCGCAGCTTCTCGCCGCTGGGATCGCTCTCATGTTCGTATCTGCCGGGAGCGTCTGGCTTGCTTTGTCGGACGTACAGCAGCCTGAACCAGCGTCCGTGGCGGAAGCTCCAACTTCGGGTGACTCGGAAGTCCTGCTGGCCAGTTTCGACGACCCGGGATACGACGCTGCGGTGGCGGAGCTGGAACGGTTGTTGGAAGCTGGTCGTGATAGGCTCGATTCCGAGACGGTTGCCGTGCTCCAGCAGAGTATTGCTACTATCGATCAGGCCATTGGCGAAGCTAGAGCGGCGCTCGAGACTGATCCGACGAACTTCTATCTGAGTGAGCACCTGTCGGCGACGATGAACCAAAAGGTACGTCTGCTAACGCAGGCTGTGAGGCTCGCCACCTCGGCGAGCTGAGTAGGAGGTGGAATAGAGATGTTGACAGTCACACTCTTGACCGGATTGATGAGCGCCGTGGCGATACAGCAGACTGACACGGTTGTACCGGTCGAACCGGGTTCGAGATTGGTGATCGAGAGTTTTCGCGGCGATGTGAGGATAGATACCTGGGACCGAAGCGAGATGAGGATTCTGGGAGATCACTCGAGCCGCACTTACGTGGATGTGCGCCGATCGCGCTCGACTGTTCGGCTCGAGGCGGATGCGTGGGGCGGGCCCGCCCATGTGGATTACGAACTCACCGTACCGGCTGCGATGGACATTGACATTCGCGGCACGTTCATCAGTGCCGACATTGACGGCTCTCAGGGCGAAGTGAGGGTGTTTACCACTCAGGGCGACATCGATGTGAGGGGTGGCAGTGGATATATAGAACTGGAGACGGTGAACGGTCGTGTGAACCTCGAGAATGCAGACGGAAACATCGATGTCCGATCGACCAACGGCAGTGTCTCCGTAACGGATGCTGCCGGCGACAT
>CAYTDU010000407.1:0-5330 GCA_964436395.1 uncultured Gemmatimonadaceae bacterium
ATGGAACGACGTTGTTCGTGTTGTTCATCACATTGAGAGCGCGATTGGCGACGCGGGTGATGTATTTGTTGGGGCGGTCGGTAAGAGCTATCTTAAACGCGTATCCGGCGGGTCCGGCCATCTGGCCGATGCCATCGGTGATATCGACCCAGCGCTTGACGCGCTTGGTCTTGCGAGTCCACCCAACCTTGATGAAGCCAGCCGGGAACACAAACCCCTGCGTCAGCCACTGGTCAGTCAGCTTGCGGACATCGATCTTATCGAAGATGAAGTCGAGCTGCTTCTCGGTATCAACGGCGATCTCCTCGAACTCTGGCTGCCGAGGGATCGAAACGAAGGTGTTCTCTTCTTGGATAATCGGGTTCTTGATCCGCGACATGAGGGCTGTAAGCATCTCGCGCGTAATCGGCATGTCGAGGTTTGAATCGGTCCCTGTGGCCTCGGGACGCTTGGTGCGGGCATTGTACTGGGTCACCCACACCTTACACTTCTGAATGAGCCATTCGCGGTCTGACTCGGCAGTGCTGAACTCCCTGAGCAGCAGATCCCTCAACTCCTCGAGCCTCGTCGAGTCCACCTCAAGGTCTTTAACCGGAACGACCCCGGCAGCAATGCCATCAAACCCTGGCATCAGGCACTCACGATCTTCGGCCCGACGTCAGCCGGAGCAAGAACAGTCAGCTCCGGCCGCTCAGGGGCCTCATCATTGGTGTAGAACACCATCATCCCATAAGAGTGCGGCATCCAGTTGAGCCCAAGAATGACTGCATCAGCCGGAAAGTTGCCGCCGGTGGCCTCGTGCAAGGCGCTCACCAAGAACTCCCCACTGAAGGAAACTCCCTCACGCCGCGTGCCATCACTCATTGCCGGGATCCTTAAATCGTGTGACCTTGATGCGGTCCGGCACGCCCTTGTTGTTGCGGAACAGTTCCGCGCGATGGCAGTCGAACAAGTCCAGGACCGCGGCTACAGCCGCGGCCTTCCGCTCAGTAGTCTCGCGCAACTTGATGGTCCGCTCGACGAAGTAATCCACGCCATCAGCACCGGGCGGGTGGAACAAAATGAAGTTCCCAACGCATCCGTTATCCCGCCATGCCTTCAGCGCACCAAATGCAGCATCCCAGCTCTTCATGTGACACACCCCAACCCGTAACACGGAGAACCGAAGAAAACGTGGAACTCCGTAGCGTACGGGATCTCGTCCTCGTCGTCTTCATCCTCCATCACGCGGAGCTCCCAGAACATCGTCTGGTTAGCAATCGCGTCAACCCGGTTCGGACTCTTCCCGCGAATCTCGTTCTTGGAGATACGCAGGTTGATCATCTCATCGATCAGAGTCTTCTGGTCGCGAAGAAAATACACCTGGCCGTTCCTGACGAACGGCTGGAGCCCATCGATAATACGCTCGGCTTTGCTCCTGGCACCGATCTTGATCGGGACCACGTCAAAGCTGCAGCGGCGCCGCTTCATCTCCTGCTCAAGCCAATGGCGCACCACAGACTGCAGGGCAGCCTGCTCAACACCAATTGTCACCCGCCGGCCGGGAGAGTGTCGCTGCCAGCGGATGGCCGTCTCGAGAAGCCGCGTAATCAGCTTGTCGGGCAGCACCCTCCCGCCCCACTCCTCCACCACGAAGGCAATCCCGGACTCGCGGTCGTACGCACACACATTGATAGCAGACTCATCGGTGCGGAGGTTCTCGCCGGACGCCGGGTCACAGGAGATCGTGAACTGCGCGTTCCTCAGGCTGATGCGCTCATCGCCGAGCTGCGCGTACAGTTCGCCGGAAAAGGTCTCTTGGAGCTCGTAGTAGCGGATGTCCTTCTCACTGAAGCGCCGGAGATCATCCTCAACGGGGTAGTTGAGGTACTGGTTGGTGAACTTCCATGTGGACATCTCACGCTCGATGCGGCGGAGACTATCCTTGGTGAAACCAACATTCCGGCCATCGCGCAACGGGAAGATGGGATCGCCCACCCTGTAATCCTTGACGCGGTCCAGCTTGCCGATGCGCTCGAAGAACTCGAAGAAGCGATCATCCACATAGCAGCCCAGGACGCACTGGTTGTAGCTGGGGATCTCCATGACGTGCTCATAGAAACCACCCTCCCACCAAGTGCCGGTAACCATGCGGACGCCGGTGTCAGGATTAACGAACAACGGAACCGACTGATCATGGTAATCAATCGCGCGCTCCACGAGGTCCGGCGACCTCGAGGCGTTGAAGTCGATCACATCGTCGAAGAACTGCCAGTCGAAGTGAAGTCCGACCGCAACGGTCTTCACACCAACGGCCGTCATGGTGCCCTCTTTATGGGCGCCCTTACGATTAACCTCGTACTGGTGACGATTCCACTTGACCCGGCTCAGGCCGGCAGTGGTAGTGTCCGGAACAAGTTCCGGGAAGAAGTGTCCGAAGCGGGGCCCGAGGATGATCTGCTTGGACACGCCGGTAGTATCCTGCGCGATAGGCGCAGCCGCGTGAACCTGCAGCATCTTGATCTCTGGATTGTTTACGGCATTGAAGAGGGGGAGGGCAATGTCCATGAGGGACGTCTTGAGGTGGCCACGAGGAATGATGAGCAGGAACCGGGTATCGCCGTCGGCGAGACCCTCCTGAACCCACTCGCAAAGCGTTCTGTGCAGGATGGGATCGAGATCCTGGAACCCGCAGATATGCCTGGCAAACGAATAGAAGTCGTCCTTGAAGCGCTGCTTCAAGGCAGCGTGGTCTACGCCACGGTCAGAGCAATACTTGCAAAAGCTCAATCAGTGATGATTTCAGCATCCACCACATCGCCGCCTGCCTCTCGCTCGGACTGCATTTCCTGGTAGAACTCCTGTGAGGGGCCACCCACAGATTGGTTCACAACGACATTCTTGCCCCGGCCCGTGAGCATGTCGAGTAGATCCTTGTTTGCAGAACGCCGGATAGAATCAGAACCCTCATCGGCCAGCTCAAGGTGACGCTCGATCAGATCATTCCCGATCTGCGATAGGCGCCGGTACATACGGGCTACCGCAGCCTCACGCAGATAGCCGGCCTCCTGCAGCAGATCCTCGTACGCCTTGCGCCACTCTTTCGGGTAGTTCTTGCGCCAGTTCGAGATCGTCTGCCCGGTAACGCCAAAATGCTCAGCAATCTGAGCATTGGTCTTACCCTCAAACTCAAGTTGTACTGCTACGGGAATGTCTTCTTTGACCTTAGCGAGTGCTCTTGATCCCATTAACTCCGACCGTGCTTGGTACAGTTCCCATTCTCGCCGGTACAAACGATCCCTGATAGCGTCGATGCTCTTGGCTTGTCCAGCTGTAGTAGCCGACGTGACCACTAGAGCTGCGTTCTGATCTACAACTCGTAGGGCACCGGCGGTATCACTCGAATCCACAAGACCCACTATACAACGGCCCGGCCCACAGCGTCAACCACTCCCCTAGTAGAATAGTCTATACAGTGCAGAGTATTAGTCTAGTAGGTCCTATATACTATAGAGCGGTAAGGCCCCCCCTAAAGGGGGGCCGTACCTTAAAGGGTCTTTATAGTAGGAGATGTCTAGGGAAAGGAGGAAGAAAAAGAATGACCCCGAGAGGGGCCATCTTGTCAACACCGGTGAAAAGAAGAACCTATTCCGTGTGATCTGGCCCACTCGGAGCCGGATCCGGGGCTTGCTGCCCCTCCTCCGGCTCCTCCGCCAAGACGCTGCCAAATAGAGTAGCAAACGGGTCACCACCCTGCTCCTGAACGGCCCAAATGGCCACAATCAGGCTGGAAATGCCGGAAATCGCTCCCTGGATGTACGTTCTCAGGGAATCCGTCAGCTTTTCACCCTCAGATGCGGCATCGCCCTCGAGAACAGACCCGAGAAACGCCAAACAGGTACCAAACGACTCCGCGGCTACGCTCCATTGCTTCGAGAGGAGCTCCACAAGGCCATTCATACACAGCTTACCGGCGAGAGTGATGAAATCTACGGCGTCCTCGTCGTACTCCTCCACTAGCCGCTTGGCGTTTCCCTGCCAGAATTCGGCCTGAGCGGTCATCCTCTCAAGCGCCTTCTCCCTGTCAATCGTGATTGGCTTATCCAATTGGTCGTTTCCTTCTGACATAGCCCAGATCCTCTTCGAGTACCCGAACTCTCGCCTCCAAATGCCGGCGCTGCTCGGAGAGCTGCTTTATGGCAGCTCGTGCCTCTTTCAACTCCTCAGCATGGCCCTCAACGACAGACGAGATCCACTCAACACGCTTTCTTGCGTTGTCGGCTACCCTCGTGGCGTCGGAATCCTCCTCGATTCGGAACATCGCCTCCTCGATGCTGTGTTTCATGGCCTCAAGACCCTCTGTAAGGCCAGAGAATGGTGCTTTAGGGACCCTATACGAGCCGCTGCCGGCGTTTTCAGACTGGTTCAGCATGTTGCCTTCCTTTTCTCCTTCGTCGCCTTGGGCGTCTGCCACCCATCACCCTCGAACCTCAGCGACGGTGGCGAGATTAGTTTCTCGACGACCCGCCCGCAGTGCGAGCAGTGCTCGGCGGTGATCTCGGAGGTGTCCATGATCCAGCGAACCTCGGTGGTGTCGCAGTGGTGGCAGTGGTACTCGTAGAGGGGCATTAGTCGTTCTGCTCAGCCGCATACTCACCGGCAACCCCAGACAGAAACGCAAGCACGCCAGCAGTCAACAGCACTGCCATGCTGCGGAGGGCTGGGTCTGGCATGACGCCTGTTATCATCCATTCGATACCGCACAGAAAGCACGCGAGGGCACCCATCCCAGTGGCGGCCACATTTACCGTGAACAGCCAGTACAACAAGGTCACGACTATCTCTCTGCGGTTCATCACTCCTCCCCGTCCAGCGCGGCGAGGGCATCACATAGGTCGTTGACCAACTTCTCGTCACCGGGGGCGAGCCCAACCGTGGCCCATGTGCTGCCAAGGCGATTGGCCGCCTCCACCACTCCCCTCAGCCGCTCGTTCTCGGCCTGAAGATCATCCTCCGTTCTATGCAGCTTGGCTATGTAGTCGTCGTCCTCGGCTTTAGCCCCCCTCAACCGCTCGACCTCGTCGCGGAGGTCACGCACCATGCCCGGCACGTCCTGCCAGTCGGCCATCCCCGGCCGGCCGGCCTGGATGACCCTCTCGACCGTTCGGCGCTGCGTCCGGGCCTCTAGAGCGTGGTTGGCGGCCTCTAGCCTGACACGCTCAACCAGCGCCTCCAACTCCTCGACCTCAGCTCGGAGATCGGCATTGGTCCGCCCTTGGCACTGGGCCACCTCGGCAGCGGCGCGGAGGTAGCCGGTCGCTCCAACGTGGTGGGAATGGGAGCGCCTGGCA
>CAYTDU010000408.1:0-5326 GCA_964436395.1 uncultured Gemmatimonadaceae bacterium
ACGAGAACGCCTACTACAAGAAGATGGGCTGGTTGAATGTTCCCACCGCGAGCGATCGCCGTACGGACGGCATCATGACGCTCACGTACCAGCAACGGAACTACTACGAACTGGTTGCAGGTACCAAGGGAAGGTCGGGAGGCCAGGTCGACATTTTCGAGGCGGCGTATGGTCCGATCGGCGACGACGGTTACGTGAAGCCGCTCTTCGACAAGTACACCGGCGTGATCGATCCGGAGGTGGCGGAATACTGGAGAGAGCATGCAGACCTCAACCACATCCTGCAAACGCGGTGGCCGGAGATCGGCCACAGCCTCAGAGGCAAGCTCCACATCTACACCGGTGACATGGATACCCACTACCTCAACCCCGCCGTGGTGCTCATGGAGGAATTCCTGGAGAACACCACGAACCCATACTATGACGGAGAGGTCGAGTATGGAGATGGTGCGCCACACTGTTGGGGGCCGCGGGGACCTGAGTTGATCAGGATGATGGACCAGCACGTTCGACAGGCTTCCAGGCGCTGAGCCGCGAAGGTTCCTGAAGAAAACGAAGAGGGACGCTACAGCCCTCGCCAATACTCCGGTCTCAGCGGGATCTCCCCTCTGAGAGCGGAGTCGATGGTTTTGACGATGCTATCTCGATCGCGAGGCAGGCGTCCCTCTATCGGCAAGTAGTTCGAGGCGTGGTTGGTGCGGAAGATGGCGGATGTAGGATTCGAGCCCGCTACGATGGTACGCATCTCCCTAAGGAGGTCTGGAACCGAAGGAAGCTCAAACTTTCCTTTTTCCATCATTCTGTGAATTGGCGTTCCCGGAATGACGGTGAGAGTGAGGGCCGACAGGAATTCGGGATCCATCTCGGTGACGAGGCGCGCGGACTCCTGCGAGTGCTCGACGGTGCGATCGACACCGCCGGCACCCAACAGCAGAATCACACTCAATTTCATCCCTGCAGCGTGTGCCTTCTTAGCGGCTTCCGCGTGTTCCTCAAAGGTTCCGCCTTTGACGATCCGCTTTAGGGTCACAGCGTCCCCCGACTCGGGGCCGATGTACAGGAGGGCCAGCCCGGCTTCTCTGAGCTGCCGCAACTCATCATCACTCTTCTCGAGCACGTTTCGCGCTGTCGCGTAGGTTGATACACGCCGCAAATCGGGCAGACTGTTACTGAGACGGCCAAGAATCCGCAGCCATAGATCCGTGTCCATGACAAGTGGATCGCCGTCGGCAATGAAGACTTTGTTTACTGGTAGATACGAATCGGCGGCTTCCGCGATATCAGCGGCCATCGCCTCGAAATCCCGCACCCGGAACTCCTTGTCCCGGTACATGTCGCAGTACGTACACAGATTGTGTGAGCAACCTATGGTTGCCTGAAGAATGAACGACCGCGCTTCAGACGGCGGCCTGTAAAGTGAGCCTTCGTAACGCATACATCACCAAGAGAGCCAAAGGAAACCGCGACCCTTCCCCACAGCGTTTTCCCCCAGGGGAGGGTTTCCAAATCTACCACCTTGACCGCACGGCGCGGTGGATCACCTCGACGTGGCAGAACCGCGCGATTCGTTTCCGTTTTGTGCCTAGACACACGATTGCACGGCCTCCATATTCGCAGCAAATACCGGTTGACTTCGAAAAGAATCTGACAGCAAGAACTACTGGATGTACCAATCACCATGAGAGATACTGTCATGAAAAAGCCAGCTACTCTATTCACGGTCTTGACCTTCGCGGTCTTGACCGCCCTGCTCTTCACCGGCCCAGTGTCGGCGCAGCAGACCTCACTCAACGACGCCGACCTCTCCGGCCTGTCGCTCCGCGGCATTGGCCCCGCGCTGAACAGCGGTCGGATCGCTGACATCGATATCCACCCCTACGTCGAGAGCATCATGTACGTGGCCGTGGGATCCGGCGGAGTCTGGAAGACCAAAAACGCCGGCACCACGTGGGAGCCGATCTTCGATGGGGAGTCGTCGTACAGCATCGGATCGGTGACCATCGACCCGAGCGCACCGGACATCGTTTGGGTCGGCACGGGCGAGGACGTGGGCGGCCGCCACGTCGGGTATGGTGACGGGATCTACAAGAGCACCGACGGGGGCCGGACGTGGCAGAACATGGGTCTCGAGAACTCGCAACACCTGTCCACAATCATCGTGCATCCGGAGAACTCGGATGTGGTCTGGGTGGCGGCCCAAGGCCCGCTCTGGACATCCGGCGATCAACGTGGTCTGTACAAGACCACCGACGGCGGTGAGACGTGGAGCAAAGTGTTGGGCAACGACCAGTGGACCGGTGCCACAGACGTCGTATTGGATCCGCGCGACGCGGACCGGCTCTATGCCGCAACTTGGGACCGGCACCGGACTGTAGCGGCCTACATGGGCGGCGGCCCCGGCTCCGGTGTCTGGAAGAGTGAGGACGGCGGCGACACGTGGAAGCGGCTCGAGACCGGTCTGCCCGGGGGCCCCCTTGGCAAGATCGGGCTAGCGATCTCGCCGCAGCAGCCGGACATCGTGTACGCGACTATAGAGACGATTCGCTCGGACGGCGGCGTTTGGATGTCGGATGACCGGGGCGAATCGTGGCGGAAGATGTCCGATGCGGTCTCGGGCGGCACGGGGCCCCACTACTACCAGGAGCTCTACGCATCACCTCACAAGTTCGGGCGGCTGTTCATTGTAAGTGCGACCACCCTCGTCACCGACGACCATTTCGCCACCTACTACGACCTCAACAACGACAACAAGCACGGTGACGATCACGCCATCGCATTTCGGAAGGGCGACCCGGACTACATCATCTTCGGTTCGGATGGAGGGCTGTACGAGAGCTACGACGACATGAAGACGTGGCGTTACATGGCCAACCTGCCCGTGATGCAGTACTACAAGATCGCCGTGGATGACTCCGGTCCGTTCTACAACGTGTACGGCGGAACCCAGGACAACGGCTCCAACGCCGGGCCCATCCGCACGCCTTACGATCACGGGATTCGTAATATGGACTGGTTCACAACGCTCGGCGCCGATGGCCAAGACCAGGCTGTTGAGCCCGGAAACCCGAACATCCACTACGGTGAGTTCCAGCAGGGCGTGATGTGGCGGACGGACCGGATTACGGGCGAGGCGGTATACATCCAACCCCAGGCACAGGAGGGCGAGCCCTTCGAGCGGTTCAACTGGGATGCTCCCATCGAGGTCAGCTTCCACCAGCCGACGCGGATCTTGACCGCATCATACCGGGTGTGGCGGAGCGACGACCGGGGCGACAGCTGGACGCCTATCTCCGGTGACTTGACCCGGAGCCAGGAGCGGGTCGAACTGCCCATCATGGGACGTGTCCAGAGCTGGGACGCCGCCTGGGACGTCGGCGCTATGTCCAACTACAACACCGTCACCTCCATCGGCGAGAGCCCGCTGGACGAGAACCTGATCTACGCCGGCACCGACGACGGTCTGTTCTGGGTCACGGAGGACGGCGGCACGAACTGGCGGCGGATCGAGGCGAGTCAGATGGCGAACGTGCCGGATATGGCGTTCGTGAACGACGTGAAGGCGAGCCATCTCGATCCAAACACCGTGTACGTGGCGCTCGACAACCACAAGAACGGCGACTTCTCTCCGTATCTCGTGAAGAGCACGGACCGGGGTGAAACGTGGACATCCATCGTAGGTAACATCCCGGACAGGCACCTGGTCTGGCGGGTGGTGCAGGACCACGTAAACCCGGACCTCCTCTTCGCAGCCACCGAGTTCGGCGTCTTCTTCACCGTGAATGGCGGTGATTTGTGGACCAAACTGCCTGGCGCACCCACGATCTCGTTTCGCGATGTCGTGATCCATCGCGATCAGGAGGATTTGGTGGCCGCGTCGTTCGGGCGCGGCATCTTCGTGCTCGATGATTACACGCCGCTCAGAGAGGGCGCTGACGGCCTCGCCACCGAAGCCATGCTGTTCGATACGCGTCCGGCTCTCTGGTACGTGCCAAAGGATGTCCAGTACGGCCAGGGCGCGGACCAGTGGACGGCCGAAAACCCGCCGTTCGGCGCCGTGTTCACGTACTGGCTCCGGGACTCTTATGAGTCGCTAGAGGCCGAGCGGAAGGCACGGGAGCGAGATATCCCAGAAGGCCAGGACGTTCCGTTCCCAGGTTGGGACGTTTTGGAAACAGAGATGCGAGAGCAGGGCCCCACTGTACAGGTCGTGATTCGCGACCGAAACGGTACGGTCGTGAACCGCGTGGACGGCCCGACGTCGGCAGGGGTGCACCGGGTTGCCTGGGACTTCGAGTACTCGTCCAGCGCTTTGATCGGCCTGGAGGGCGATGGCGGTTCCGGCGGATTCTGGGCGCTGCCCGACACCTACTCTGCCACGCTGATCAAGATCGAGGAGGGTCAGGTTACCGAGCTGGCGGGGCCGGTGGGGTTCCAGGTCGAGGAGGCATTCGAGGGCGCGCTCGAGCGCGTACCGGCCAATGTCGTGGCAACGTTCCGGGAGCAGGTCGAATCCTATGCCAACGACCTGACGGAGACATCGAACCTGCTACAGGAGCAAATTCAGTTGGTCGAGGCAATGCAGACGGCGCTCAGCCGTGCTGATTCGCCGAATGCTGAACTCAACAGCCAGCTCTACCAGACTCGGCTCGAGCTGCTGGAACTCCGTGAGCGAATGCGGGGCAGCGACGCTAAAGGCGAGATCGGAGAGCGGAACCCGCCGACTCCGCGCAGCCGGTTGTCCGTGGGATACAACGGGCTCAGCTCGACCTACGGTCCCACTGAGACGCACCGGCAATCGATCCAAATCGGTCGGGCCGAGCTGGCGCCCATCATGGCGGAGATCGAGCGCTACGCTGAGCAGGTAGTACCCGCCCTCGAGGCAGCGTTGCAGGCCACGGGCGCGCCTCCTATCGAGAGGAGGCGCGGCTGAGGGAGGGCAAGAACAGGTAATTTGCGGTGATGCCCGCCGGTGTATAGACCCGCACCGGCGGGCATGAATCAGCCGAGGTGTGCCAGCTCGTATTTCCTCGATGCGGCCCAGAGACGTGTTTTATCGTGGTAATCAACAATGGCGTGGTGGATGTAGCTCTCGTGAACGAGAGCAGGGGGCCAAAGGGCGACAGGCTGGGCAAATGCCGCTCGCGCAGCCCAGCAGCTCACACGGTCAAAAAATCGACGTACTCACCGTGGGTCAGGCAGTGGGCCCAAATCCGCACCGTGTCGCCGGATTGAACGTCTTTCGGAAGCCTCGCCAGGTACACGGTGTTCTTGCCCTGCTCCGACGTGATCTCCCTGCCTGCAAAGCCTGCGTACTTGCCTGTGTCCC